>NZ_RAWL01001282.1:0-414 GCF_003668885.1 Corallococcus sp. AB049A
ACGTACGGCTGATCGCCCAGGCCGGACGCCCATAACAGATCACCATTGGAGGAGCACACCATGAGCACGAACCTGTTCGACCTGACCGGAAAGATCGCCCTGGTTACCGGCGCCAGCCGCGGCATTGGCGAAGAGATTGCCAAGCTGCTGGCAGAACAAGGCGCGCACGTGATCGTGTCGAGCCGCAAGCTGGCCGACTGCGAAGTCGTAGCAGAACGCATCCGCGAAGCCGGCGGCAAGGCAGAAGCCCTCGCCTGCCACGTCGGGCGCATGGAAGACATTGCCGCGGCGTTCGACACCATCCGCCGCACGCACGGCCGGCTCGACATTCTCATCAACAACGCGGCGGCCAACCCGCACTTCGGCCACATCCTCGACACGGATCTGGCGGCGTACGAGAAGACTGTTGAGGTG
>NZ_RAWL01001283.1:0-414 GCF_003668885.1 Corallococcus sp. AB049A
GGTAAAGCATTAGATACTCGATTTGCTCCTGCTATGGTTGCTATTTTAAAAGACCAGGATAGTTCACAGTTTAGACTATATTTAAATTCACAAGATTTTAAAGATTTTTCTCCTGAAGAACGTGCTGGTGTTGTATGGCATGAGTTGAATCATATTCTTAATAATCATCTTGTTGAAACAAGCAAGAGAGAAGAATTAGGGATGAGTAATAAACAATTATTAACTATTGCTCAAGAAATTATTTGTAATGATACTGTATTATATCATGGCTTGAAACTACCGCACATGTTTCCTGATGATATGAGTCAAGGTATTTTTTATGGTGAAAAAATATTAGGTTTTAATTGTTTTGGTAAAACTACAAAAGAAGTTTATGACTTGTGAGAAGATTCAGATTATGAACCACCACAACAA
>NZ_RAWL01001284.1:0-414 GCF_003668885.1 Corallococcus sp. AB049A
CAGTTTGAATCTACCTATGACTCTGCTACGCATTCAGATCCCCTGGCCGACATTTTCAAAATTCCTGATAATGATTTTTGGGTTGAAGAACAAAGAGAATTTCGTACAGTTTCAAGCGGCGTTCCGGTACTTATGGCCAATATTTTTCGTTGGTGATAACATTTCATTCTAGGATGGTCTTTTGCAGGATAGAAACTTGGATAATTTTGTTAGGGATTCTGTAGAGTTATTCACTATGAACTGGACTATGGTAAAGCACGCTTGTGACAGGGAAATAGAGGACGATGAGGGAAGAGGCTCTAGAGTTCTCAAGCCCACCGAAATGAGCGGCCATATTGATGCATCACCACGCGCGTTAGACAAAATGAAAATGCAAATGACTCAAGGAGGACACAAAGGATCTCCTCCTACTAC
>NZ_RAWL01001285.1:0-414 GCF_003668885.1 Corallococcus sp. AB049A
GGCTGGTACAACTCGGCTGCGTTCCACAAGTACGCCGACGAAGCCGGCCTGTATGCCAAGAGCATCAACGGCGATGCCTTCTCCGATGAAGTGAAGGCGAAGACCATCGAAATGATCAAGGCCGATCTCGGCCAGGTCGACCAGGTTGTCTACAGCCTGGCGGCGCCGCGCCGCAAGCATCCGAAGACCGGCGAGATCATCAGCTCCTCGCTGAAGCCGATCGGCGAGCCGATCACCCTGCGTGGCCTGGATACCGACAAGGAAGTGCTGACCGAGACCCACCTGCAGCCGGCTACCCCGGAAGAGATCGCCGGTACCGTCGCGGTGATGGGCGGTGAAGACTGGCAGATGTGGATCGACGCGCTCGCCGATGCCGGCGTGCTGGCCAACGGCTGCACCACCACCGCCTTCACC
>NZ_RAWL01001286.1:0-414 GCF_003668885.1 Corallococcus sp. AB049A
CCTTGGGGCAAGCGGCTGCGGCTGCAGGCCTGCGCGCAGCTGGCCGCACACGGCCGGCACCTGCCGGTGGCGGTGCTGCCACAGGCGCTGGAGGCAGGCGCGCGCCTGGCCGTGCTGCGCGAGGCGCTGCGTGCGGTGCTGGGGGTGCGCGGTTACTGGCTGGCGGCCTGCAATCCGGAGTGGCGCTATGCGTCTGCACCGCTGGAAGCGCAGGCCAGCGCGGAGGAGGTCGAGCAGGTCTGGAAAGAGGGCAGCAGCGAGGCACGCCTGGCCGTGTTCCAGCAGCAGCGCCTGGAGGATGTAGCGGCGGCGCGTACGCGGTTGCAGGACAGCCTGAAGGAACTGCCCGCACGCGAGCGTGCCGCGTTCGTGGCCGCGCTGCAGGCGGGCCTGGGCGCGGACGATGCGCCGCTG
>NZ_RAWL01001287.1:0-414 GCF_003668885.1 Corallococcus sp. AB049A
GTCCTTACTTATTTGCTTGATTTGATTTATGTGAGTTTGATTTCAAATTGGTCCTTAAATTTATAGTCAATTTATTAATTAACTTGTTGTTACCCATGACAACGTCTGCATAAAATTGTGCTATGCAATCCCGCGCAAACTTGGTAACTTTCTGAAAAGTATCATACGTCAGATTTAATTTCAGTCCATGGTTTATTTATGAGCAAAATTTCAACTAATTCAAATCAACAAACTTACATTCTTACACATTAATAATATTAGTAGTATTTATTCATTTTCACGAGTCGGGTTCATAAGATGTCACAAGATGGCGTCAAGAGTGTTATCGGTAAGACATTAAGTGGTTGCCAGGCCATAAAAACAGTATGAAACGATATATTAATGATTGCTGATAATGTTCCTTGTGTACTACAC
>NZ_RAWL01001288.1:0-413 GCF_003668885.1 Corallococcus sp. AB049A
GTTAGTAACAGTATTTTTATTATTGCTTTTACTTGCAGGTGTATTATTAAACCTACCTACTTTAATAATTTTTTCAAACAAAAAATTACTACCAAAGTTTCGCATCCAATTAGTGTAAGCTCTTATTTTATAAGTACCTTCTGAGAGTGTATCACTTAATCTGAAATCTCCGTTACCTTTTCCATCAGTTAAACTGATAATCTGCTTATTTAAAATGGTTGCATCTGAAGCAATTATTTCAACATATAAATTACCGCTTGTTGAAGTAGGGTTATTACTTATAGCATTTACTAAATAAGCTTTATACCAGATATCTTCTCCTGCTGTATAATATTCTCTGTCAGTTTGCAGATAAACCTTTTCAAAAAACATTTTAAAGTTTCCTATTGGTTGTTGGCTGTACACTCTGGGTG
>NZ_RAWL01001289.1:0-413 GCF_003668885.1 Corallococcus sp. AB049A
TCACCGGCCACCGCCGCCACGCGCTTGATCAGGCGGGTGCCGTCGGCCGGTGAATCGAACACCGCCACTTCACCGCGCTGCGGGACGCCGGTGGCCATCAGTTCCTTGCCGGTGAACGGCAGGCGCAGGCCGTAGGCGCGCATGTCCACCACCACCCGGTCGCCCGGCTGCAGGGTCGGCTGCATCGAGCCACTCGGCACCACGTAGTGGTTGGCGAGGGTATCGCGGGCGGCGGCGAGCAGGCCGAGCATCACCAGCAGCGGCAATGCTTCCTTCTTCAGCCAGACCAGCGCGCGTTCGGACAAGGGAGGACGGGCAGCAGCATCCATGACAGGCTCCGGGTAGGTGGTAGCTGCATCAGACCACATCCAGGCGGGAGAGGTTCCCGCGACGCGATCCGGTAGAGCCGAGCC
>NZ_RAWL01001290.1:0-413 GCF_003668885.1 Corallococcus sp. AB049A
GCGATGCAGGATCATCGGTCCCTGTCAGGCCAGATCTGGGGACAGGCGACGAGTATCGGATCCTGCACCTGGACTTTCGATCAATCGCGACTCGTCATTGCTACGATCCAGCGATCCTGTTTTCAACGATCGAGACGAACATCCCGGAAAGGCAACGGATTTCAACCGAGCCCATCGACGGAAGTGACGTCGTCCGGAGAACTGCGTCTTCTCGATGCTCCACGTGGAACCTGCAAAAAAAAACGCCCGGGAAGATCCCGGGCGTCGTTCGGTTCCACGTGGAACAGCAGCTGTCAGAGACGCAGCGGCATCACCACGTGGCGCGACTTCTCGCTGCTGGACTCACGTACAAGCGCCGAGGAGTTGGAATCGCGCAGCTGGATGATGACTTCCTCATCGCGCAGGGCGGAGAG
>NZ_RAWL01001291.1:0-413 GCF_003668885.1 Corallococcus sp. AB049A
GCATCAACGGCCAGCCGACCCCAGGTCAGCAGCCGCCGCAGAACTCCCAGGACACCCAGCAGCCCGCACCGGGCGCGCAGGGTGGCACCGATGGCGAGCGCCTGTTCGGCGGCAAGTACAAGACCGTGGAGGAGCTGGAAGCCGCCTACGCACAACTGAGCACGCCAGCCGACGACAAGGGTGGCAAGGGCGGCCCCGCGACCATCGACGACGCCACCGCGGATGACGCGCGTGACGCCTTGGCGCGGGCTGGCCTGAACCTGGACGACTTCGCCACCGAGTTCAACTCGAACGGCTCGCTGTCCGAGGAGAGCTACAAGAAGCTCCAGGACGCGGGCTATCCGAAGGAGCTGGTGGACGTGTACGTCGATGGCCTGCGCGCTCGCGTGCAGACCTACGAGAACGCCGTCTAC
>NZ_RAWL01000130.1:0-20212 GCF_003668885.1 Corallococcus sp. AB049A
GAGGTGGGCGGTGCGGGGGCGGGTGCCCAGCTCGTGCAGCAGCCGGTAGGCACGCTCGTCCTCGTGGAGCTGGGTGACGCGCTGAGCGGGGTCCGCCAGCGAGCCGAAGGCAATGGCCTGCGTGGGGCAGGTCTGCTGGCACGCCGTCTGGAGCTCCTTCTCCTGGATGAGGCGCTTCTCGACGCGGGCGTTGATGCGGACCCGCTCGATGCGCTGCACGCAGTAGGTGCACTTCTCCATGACGCCGCGGTTGCGCACCGTGACGTCCGGGTTCATCAGCATCTTCTCGGTCGGCGTCTTGCCCTGCGTGTAGTGCAGGTAGTTGAAGCGGCGGACCTTGTACGGGCAGTTGTTGGAGCAGTACCGCGTGCCGATGCAGCGGTTGTACACCATGTCGTTGAGGCCCTCGTCCGAGTGCACGGTGGCGTTCACCGGGCAGACGTACTCGCAGGGGGCCTTCTCGCAGTGCACGCACGCGACGGGCTGCATGACCATGGCGGGGTCGTTCTCATCGCCCTGGAAGTAGCGGTCGATGCGCAGCCAGTTCATCTCACGGCCGCGGCCCACCTGCTCCTTGCCGACGACGGGGATGTTGTTCTCCGCCTGGCACGCCACGACGCACGCGTTGCAGCCCGTGCAGCGCGACAGGTCGATGGACATGCCCCACTTGTAGCCCTCTTCCGGCTTGGTGGCGTACGGGAAGTCCGGCAGGTTGTTGCGCTTACCCAGCTCGTACTTCGCCTGGACGACCTCGAGCACGTGCTCGGTGGCCTTGGACGGGTGCTTGAGCTCACTGATGGCCATGTCGAGCGCCAGCGGGCGGCCCTCCATGCGCCAGTGGTACTGGGTGCGGGCGAACTTGTGGCTGCCGCGGACCTTGGTCAGCTTGGCGCCGCCGTCGAACCAGGGGGCGTTCACGCTGCGCAGCTGGTTGGCGTTGAAGCCGATGTCCTTGGCCACGACCTCGTGCAGGCCGGTGCGGCCGTAGCCCAGCGCCACGGTGACGGTGTCGTCCGCGTTGCCGGGGAGGATGGTGACGGGGACCTGCAGCTTGCGGCCGCCGTACTCCAGCTCCGCGACGTGGTTGTTCTCCAGGCCCAGCCGCTTGGCGGTGGCGGGGCTCAGGATGGCGGCGTTCTCCCAGACGATCTTCGTGATGGGGTCCGGCGTCTCCTGGAGCCACGCGTTGTTGGCGAAGCGGCCGTCCAGCACGCGGTAGTCGTGGACGAAGTTGATCTCCAGCTCACCGGCCGCGGGCGGCTGATAGGCGGCGACCAGCTGCGAGGCGGCGCCCGTGTCCGGGGTGGCCGTCAGCGCGGCGGCGATGCTGCCGGGGACGACGCCCTCGGAGACCCAGGTCTCCCAGCGGGTCTCGAAGTCGGCGCGGCCGGCCTCGCCACCCTGCGCGGCCCAGTAGTCACGCACCATCTGGTACGCGGGGCGGAAGGGCTCGTCGAGGAACAGCGCGAACAGCTCCATCTCCGGCACGCCGTTGAAGAGCGGCTGGATGAGGGGCTGCGCGATGCTGACGGTGCCGTCCACCGCGCGGCCGTCGCTCCAGGTCTCCAGCTGGTGCGCCAGGGGCACGAACCAGTCGGCGAACTTGGAGGTCTCGTCCTCGTAGTGGCCCGCGTACAGGACGGACAGCGCCTTGCGGTTGGCGTTCAGCTTGGGGTCCAGCGCCTCCGCCAGGCCCGCGTCCACCGGCAGGGCGTAGACGGGGTTGGTGGCGGTGATGACCAGCGTGTCCACCTTGCCGGCCTGGATGTCCGCGACCAGCGCGCGGATCTCCGCCAGGCCGGAGGCCTCCGGCGCGGCGGCCGGGACGACCTTCACGGTGGTGCCCACGTTGCCCAGCGCGGCGTTGATGGCCTGCGCCAGCGCGTGCACGGCGGCGGGCTGACGCTCACCGGCGATGACCACGGAGCGGCCGGCCTTGGACTTGAGGTCCTGGGCCACGGCCTGCACCCACGACTGGGTCTCCGGGCTCAGCGAGCCGGCCTTGCCGGAGGCGGCGGAGCCCAGGCTGGCGGCGGCGCCACCCACGGCCTGCGCCAGCGCGGCGGCGATGCCGAAGATCTCCGCGGACTTCACGCGCTTGCGGTGGTCCGCCATGCCGCCCGTGATGGACATGCGGGGCTCGGCCACGTACAGGCGGTTGAGCTCGCCGTTCTTCGGGTCGCGGCGGTCCGCGAACTGGCGGTTGAGGGCCAGGTTCTCCGGGCGGCTCTCCAGGAAGTCCGCGTCCAGGGAGACGATGATGTCCGCGCGGGTCAGGTCGTAGAGGGCCTGGACCGGCTGGCCGAACAGGGCGCGGTTCGCCTCGGCGGCGGCGGAGTCCGTGATGGACGAGAACGTGTGGAAGCGCGCGTTGGGCAGCTTCTTCTGGATGCGGCCCACCACGTCGCGCAGCGTCGGGGAGCTGATGGGCTCCGTGAGGAAGCGCAGGCGGCTGCCTCCGTCCGCCGCGGCCTTCTGGCTGACGAGGGTGGAGACGTCCTCGGCCAGCGCGCGCAGCGAGCGGGGGTTGTTGCCCTGGCGCAGCACGCGGGCGCGCTGCGGGTCATAGAGCGAGAGCAGGAACGCCTGCTCGAAGACGCCGGCAGCGCCCTGGTTGATGGGGTGCTGGGGGTTGCCTTCGATCTTCACCGGGCGGCCTTCGCGCGCGGTGATCAGCAGGCCGGAGGTGTGGCCTCCGAGCGTCATGCCGGACGCGTAGTGCAGGGGGTTGCCGGGGGTCACTTCCGGCGGCGTCTTCGTGTACGCCACCATCCGCTCATCCTGCGGACGGGTGCTGCACGCGGTGGCGCCGGCCAGGGCGAGCGACGCGCCCAAGAGCTGCATGAACTCGCGGCGGGCGAAGCCGGTGGGGGGAAGGTCCGCGCCGACGGGGAACTCCGGGCGGGTCTCCTCCAGGAACTCCGGCGTGGCGAGCTTCTCCTCCAGGCCGAGCCAGTACGTCTTGCCGTACCCGCTCTCACCCGCGACAGCGCGGGTGGAGGCGTGATCGAGCGCTTCGGTCACGACGTCGTCGTGGGCGTGCGCGTGGGGGGCGGCCTCGTTGCGGCCCGAGACGACCGGGAGCGCGAAGGACGAGGGGGTTTCCTGCGCGGGCGCGCTGTCAGGCTTGGTGTTCATCGGTGGCATGTGGAGCAGCTCGTGCGCGAGTGAACGTCGTATTCCTTGGTGAGCTTCTCGGCGAGGGCCGAGGCTTCCGCCTTCTCCGTCGGAGGCGCCCAGGTCATGCTGGTGATGAACTCCGGGGGCCGGAGGTTGGGGCCGGGGTCGCGGTGGCAATCCAGGCACCAGCTCATCGTCAGCGGGGCGGCCTGCTCGATGGCGCCCATCTGGTCCACGCGACCGTGGCAGGTGGCGCAGCCGACGCCCTTGCCCACGTGGATGGAGTGGTTGAAGTAGACGAAGTCCGGCAGGTTGTGGACGCGGACCCAGGGGATGGGCTGGTCAGCGAAGAACGCCTTGCGGACCTCGGTGAGGTACGGGCTCTTGTTCCACACCTGCGCGTGGCAGGACATGCACACGGTGGTGGAGGGGATGCCCGCCGACGGGGACTTCTCCACCGTCCAGTGGCAGTAGCGACAGTCGATCTGCTCGTCACCGGCGTGGTGCCGGTGGTCGAACTCGATGGGCTGTTCCACCGGGCGGGCCTGATTGGTCACGAGCGGCGAGCGCACGTAGGCCAGGAGGCCGCCGATGGCGATGGCGGGCACGGCGAGGAGCATCGCGGCCGACAGGCGCGACACCGTATTCGTCCAGCGTGGGAAGAGAGGGCCGCTCATACCAGGACCAGGGGCAAGGGGACTGAAGGCGACATGAAAGCAGGGGTGGACGCAGGAAAACCGTCCGGCGCGGAAGTCAGCGGGGCCGTCCCGGTCCCGGTGGACCGGGCGGGCGGTGGCTCCTGGCGCTCAGACGGCAAGGCAGTCACGTCCAACGAACCTCTAGGATGGTGCCGTGGGCGCGGGTCCCTCATGAACTTCCCGACCCAATGCGGCGCGGGACCATCATTCATGAGCACGGCAGTGTCAACCATTCTGTGGGGAGTGGGAATAAGGAGCGCTTAGCACCTTCCGGGGCGGTTGCGACAAGTTGTCCGCGAGCGGTGATGAATCCCGCTTCTGGCGATCGGAAGGGAGCTTTGCGCGAGGGGCCTCTTCCCTCTGGGGATCAATCCCTTTCAGGTGGCGCGCTACAGGGTGCGACGGTGCGCGCCACGCATGAAGCGGGGCTACTGATAGTGCTAGACCTCCACCACGGCGGTGCCGGCGACGGCGTAGACTCGGTCCTTCCTGCCCCGGCGCATGTCCATACCGCCGGTGAAGGCGCTGAACGCGGGCAGCACGCCCACGCCAGGGCCCAGGTGGAAGCAGGGCAGCCGCAGCCGGTCCGCCCCGCCCGACAGCCGCACCATGGGGTGCAGGTGCCCGGCCCAGACGTAGCGCCCGGCGGCCGGCTCCGGGTGGTGGGCGAAGCGGAACGGGCCTTCATCCAAGACCTCCGCGCGATCCTCCATCCTCCAGGAGGGCGGAAGGGTCCGCACGTGGCGATCGTGGTTGCCGCGTATCAGCACGACTTCTAGTGAAGCATGGGTTTCGCGCCAGGTATTCACGCGGCTGATGACGTCGCCGGTGAGCCCCTGCCGCGAGTGGACCAGGTCCCCCACCAACAGCAGGCGCCGGGCGCCGGTGGCGGTGAGGGCGGCGGAGAGCCGGGTCAGGTCGTCATCCAGGACCCCCAGGGGGAGGGGGATGCCGTGCTGCTGGAAGGACTCCGTCTTGCCCCAGTGCAGGTCGGCCACCGCGAGCACGCCGGCCTCGGGCCAGTGCAAGGCCCGTTCCGGTAGCAGCTCCACGTCCGCGTCCGCTACGCGGGTCTGGCATCGGCCTGGGACCATCGCTCCTTGAGGCGCTGCACGCGCTCCAGCAGGGATTCGTTGGACACGCTCGCGCTGATGCGCTCGACGACCAGGGGGAACCCCAGCGGCGAGGGCCGGTGGACGTGGACGACCTCGACGGGGTGCGCCTCCAGGCGTTCCAGGGTGCGCGTGAGCCGGCCCTGTTCGAACTGATGTTCCAGGACCTCGCGGCGCGCCTGGCGCAACAGGAGGTTGTCCGGGTCGTACTTCACGAAGACGTCATAGAGGAGGGCGGCGCTGGCCTGGACCTGGCGGGTGGATTTGCGCGCCCCGGGCAGGCCCGGCATCACGAGGCCGGCCACGCGCGCGATGTCCCGGAACTGCCGGCGCGCGAGCTCGCTCAGGTTCACGCTCTCCAGGATGTCCTCCACCAGGTGCTCGCGGGTGAAGAGGGCCGGGCGCAGGGCCTCGTCGAAGGGGAAGGGCGTGGGGGTGAGCAGCTCCAGGCCGTAGTCGTTCACGGACAGGCTGAAGGTGGCCTTCTGCAGGCGCGTGAGGCGCAGGGCGAGGAGCGCGGCCAGGCCCTCGTGCACGAGCCTTCCTTCGAAGGGATAGAGGAAGAGATGGTAGCCGTCCCGCGTGCGGCAGGTCTCCGCCAGACAGCCTGCGTCGCCGGGGATGCGCGACAGGCGGGCCTGGGCATCGAGGATGGGCCACGCGGCGGCGACCTCGTCCCGGGTGACGTCGCCCTGGCGCGCGGACTCCAGCGTGCGGCGCATCGCGGACGCGAGCGAGGTGGACAGGGGCAGGCGGCTGCCACCCCAGCGCGGCGTCTGGGTGGCCTTGGCCTTCGCGGGCTTCACGTAGGCCGTCATGTCCTTGAAGCGGCTGAACTCCAGACGGCGCCCCGCGAAGAGGAAGGTGTCCCCGGGCTTGAGGCGGCTGACGTAGGACTCCTCCACCGTGCCCAGCGTGCCGCCGCTCCAGTAGCGCAGCTGCACGGACGCGTCCGAGGTGATGGTGCCGATGTTGAGCCGGTGCAGCCGGGCGAGGCGCGCGTCGGGCACGCGGAAGCGGCCGTCCACCTCCACGACGCGGCGGAACTCCGGGTAGGCGCGCAGCGTGGGGCCGCCTTCGCGCACCAGGGCGAGGGCCCAGTCGAACTCCTCGTCGGTGAGGGACGCGTAGCTCGTGGCGGTGCGGACCTCGTCGCGCAGGGCCTCGCGGGTGAAGCCTCCTCCCAGCGCGCACGTCACCAGGTGCTGGGCCAGCACGTCGAGCGGCTTGGACAGCGGCGTGCGCGGCTCCACCTCGCGCTGCGCGATGGCGTCGCGGGCGGCGGCCATCTCCACCAGTTCGAGCGCGTGCGTGGGGACGAAGAGGATGCGGCACGTGGCGCCGGGGCGGTGCGCGCTGCGGCCCGCGCGCTGGAGGGTGCGGCCGATGCCCTTGGGACTGCCTATCTGGATGACGCGCTCCACCGGGCCGAAGTCCACGCCCAGGTCCAGCGAGGACGTGCACACGACGAGGCGCAGGCTTCCGTCCTTGAGGCCTCCCTCCACGCGCTCGCGCTCCTCCCGGTCGATGGAGCCGTGGTGCAGCGCGAGCAGGTGCTCCCATTCCGGGCGCAGGAAGCGCAGGCCTTCGAACCAGCGCTCTGCTTGTGAACGCGTGTTGGTGAAGAGCAGCGTGGACTGCGTGGGGTCCAGCCACTCCGCCACGCGCGGCAGCATGGAGAAGCCCAGGTGCCCGGCCCACGGGAAGGTGTCGACTTCTTCCGGCAGCAGCGTCTCCACGTCCACCGGGCGCTGGAGGTCCGCGCTCACCAGCGTGGGCTTGCGGTCCGTGCCGACGACGGTGCGCGCGGCTTCGTCCAGGTTGGCGAGCGTGGCGGACAGCGCCCAGATGCGCAGGCCTGGCGCGAAGTGGCGCAGGCGGGCCAGGGCCAGCTCCACCTGGGTTCCCCGCTTGGAGGCGAGCAGTTCGTGCCATTCGTCCACGATGACGGCGCGCAGCGAGGCGAAGTTCTCCGCGGCCTGCTCCTGCGTCAGGAGGAGTGACAGCGATTCCGGCGTGGTGATGAGGACCTGCGGCAGGCGTTCGCGCTGTCTTTGACGCACGGAGGAGGACGTGTCGCCCGTGCGGCTCTCCACCTCCAGGTCCGCGTCCAGGGCCATCAGTGGTTCACGCAGGGCCTGCTCCACGTCACGCGACACGGCTCGCAGCGGCGTGAGGTAGAGGATTTGGAGGCCCTTCTCGTTGTGCTCCGCCGCGTCCGCCAGCGGACCGATGTAGGCCGCGTAGGTTTTTCCCGCGCCGGTGGGCACGTGGATGAGGCCGCTGGCTCCTCGTGCGTAGGCGGCCCAGGCCTCCTCCTGGAAGGCGTAGGGTCTCCAGTTCCTGGATGCGAACCATTGGCGCAGTTGCGCCAGGGGCGCGCCTTTGTATGGGGATGGGCTTCGGGGCGCGGGCCGCTTCGCTCGGGTCTTCCTGGGGGCTTCCCCCTGCTTCTCCGGCGCGTGCTTGCCGCGCATGTGATTGCGGCGCGGTCTAGTGGGCTGCATGGAGCAGCCCCTTGAGTGAATCGAGCGTGTCCGCGTCCTTCGCCGTCTTGTCCGCGCGCCAGCGGGCGATGCGCGGGAAGCGCAGGGCGATGCCCGACTTGTGGCGCGGCGACGGGGCGATGGCTTCGAAGTGCAGCTCAAACACCTGCTCCGGATCCACCGAGCGCACCGGGCCGAACTTCTCCCGCGTGTGGGCGCGGATCCACCGGTCCAGCCGGCCAATCTCCTCGTCGGTGAGGCCCGAGTAGGCCTTGGTCACCGGCAGCAGGTCCTCTCCGTTCCACACCGCGAAGGTGTAATCCGTGTAGAGCGACGAGCGCCGGCCATGGCCCGGGTGCGCGTAGAGCAGCACCGCGTCCACCGTGTACGGGTCGATCTTCCACTTCCACCAGTCACCGCGCTTGCGGCCCGTCTGGTAGACGGAGTCGAGGCGCTTGAGCATCAGGCCTTCCACATTGCGCGTGCGCGACTCCTTGCGCAGTTCCGCCAGTTCTTCCCACGACTCCGCCGTCACCGAGGGCGAGATGGGGAAGCGTGGGTGGTCCTTGAGCAGGGCCTCGAGTCTTGCCCGGCGCTCGCGCAGGGGCAGCTCGCGCAGGTCCTTCCCGTCCTGCTCCAGCAGGTCGTAGACGATGAATGCCGCTGGGGACTCCGCGAGCACCTTGGGCGTGAGCTTCTGTCTGCCAATGCGGCGCTGGAGCCGGGCGAAGGGCAGGGGCGTGCCGTCCTCGTAGGCCATCACCTCGCCGTCGAGCACCGTGCCTTCGGGCAGGGCTCGGGAGGCCTCGGTGATTTCAGGGAAGCGTTCGGTGAGCAGCTCTTCACCACGGCTCCAAAGAAAGACATCGCCCTGGCGGCGGATGAGCTGGCCCCGGATGCCGTCCCACTTCCATTCGACGAGCCAGTCACTCAGCTCTCCCAGCGACTCCGCGGGCTGCTCCAATGGCGACGCGAGGTAGTAGGGATACGGGCGCGACACGTGCCCGTCCGACACGTCCGGTGCGACGAGCTGTTCGAAGAACGCCTTCGTCGGCGTCCAGGTGCCCATCAGCCGGTGCGCCACGCTGGGCGGCGGCAGGCCCGTGACCTGCGCGATGGCTCGCACCACCAGCGTGTTGGACACGCCCACTCGCAATTCGCCTGTGAGCATCTTGTTGAGGAGGAAGAGCTCGCGGCGGGGCATGGACTTCCACCAGCCCACCACGCGCTCGCGCTGCTCCGCCGCGTCCAGGCCTCGCAGGGGCAAGAGGCGCTCTTCCAGCCAGCGGGAGAGGGGCAGCTCCTCGGCGTGCTCGGGCGGGAGGTTCGCTCCGTCGAGCAAGAGGGCAATCACCTCCGCCAGGTCTCCCACCGATGCGTAGACCTCGTCGAAGAGCCAGTCCGGGACGCCCGTCAGCTCCATCGTCCAGCCCGCCAGCAGCTTCGACGTGAGCAGCCGCTTGAGCTTCTGACCCGTGAGGAAGAACAGGCCCCAGGCGGCGTCCTCCGGTGGCGCCGTGCGGAAGTAGCGCGCCATCGCCTCCACCTTCGCGTTGGTGGAGGTCGTCTGGTCGAGCGTGTCGTACAGGTCGGCCAGGGCTCGCACGCGTCAGTCCTCCGCTTCGCCTTCGAAGGGCGTCGCGAGCGGCGAGGCATCCACGCCCCGCTCCCGCAGGTAGTGAGACAGCGGGTCGGTGTAGCCGTGCGTGACGAGCACCTTCTCCGCCTGCGTGTCCGCCACCGTGCGCAGCAGGTCCGGCCAGTCCGCGTGGTCGGAGAGCACGAAGCCCCGGTCGTAGCCCCGGCGGCGGCGGTTGCCTCGCACGCGCATCCACCCGGACGCGAAGCCCGTCTCCGCTTCGCCGAAGCGGCGCATCCACGTGGATCCGGCCGCGCTCGGCGGCGCCAGCACCAGTGCGCCCGCGAAGGACGTGCCCTTCTCCGTCTCCGACACCAGCTGCGTGGGCAGCATGGCGATGCCCGCCTCGCGGTACGCGGTGACGAGCCCGTTCACCGCGCCGTGCACGTAGGCCGGCCGGTCCGTGAGCTTGCCCAGCTCCGCCAACAGGCGCTGCGCCTTGCCCAGCGCGTAGCAGAAGAGCACCGCGGAGCGGCCCGCCTCGCGGTTCGCGTCCCACCAGCGCAGGATGTCCTGGGCCACGAGGCCCGTGTCATCCCAGCGGTAGATGGGCAGCCCGAACGTCGCCTCCGTGATGAAGGTGTGGCAGCGCACCACTTCGAAGGGCGCGCACGTGGGGTCCGGCGTGCGCTTGTAGTCGCCGGAGATGACCCAGACCTCGCCCCGGTGCTCGACGCGGATCTGCGCGCTGCCCAGCACGTGGCCCGCGGGGTGGAAGCTCACGGTGGTGTCGCCGACCTTCAGCGGCTCGCCGTACTCCAGCGTGTCGATGACCGCGTCCGCGCCCAGCCGGCGCTGGAGCAGACCCAATCCGGGGCGTGCTCCCAGGTAGCGCTTGCTGCCGCTCCGGGCGTGGTCGCCGTGCGCGTGCGTGACGAGCGCCCGTTCCACCGGACGCCACGGGTCGATGTGGAAGTTCCCCGCCTGGCAGTACAGCCCCTGTGGCGTCACGGAAACCAGCGGCGTTCGTTCCTGGTGGGTCGCGGTGGCCACGGTTCCCTAGAGGTAACGAGGCCTTGGGACAGGGGCCACCCACGGCCCAGCCTCCCCCGGCGCTCCGCTGACAAGGGGGCGGGCGTCCGTGCGGGCCCTGCTTGCGATCCAAACGACGAAGCCAGGGACCGGAGGGCCCCTTGGATGGTGGGCGTGGACGGGGGATAAACCCGGCAACCTCCACTTCCGGACCCTTTCGTGATGCTGACGCCCGCGCTCCTCCTGTCCCTCACCCTGGCGCAGTCCACCCCGGCTCCGGACGCGGTGCTCGAATACAGCTCCCCGCTGACGGAGGAGAGCGCGCCGGATCCGGAAGGCTTTTCGTTCACCGCCTTCACGGCGGGCCAGACGCTCTACCTTGGCGTGGACGAGGCGAACCTGCGCGCGAGCGCGGCGGCGGACGCGGGCGTGGTGCAGACGCTGATGCTGGGCACGCCCGTGAAGGTGCTGAAGGTGGGGGCTCGCGCGAAGGTCGGAGAGTACATCAACACCTGGTACCAGGTGTCCGTCGTGGACGCGAAGGCCGCGCCTGTCACCGGTTGGGTCTTCGGCAACACGCTCACGCCGTTCCGCTTCGAGGCCGACCTGGACGGGGACGGCGAGCTGGAAGTGGCCACGGTGGTGATGAGCAACGAGTTCAAGGCGCGCGTGCGCGTGCTGGAGCCGAACGTGAAGCCGCCGCGCCGGGTGAGCAGCGTGGACGTGGCGGTGGCGTCCACGGACTACGGCGGCGGGAGGGGCGGGCCGGTGACGGTGACGCTGGTCCCCGCGTCGCAGGCGGGCGTGACGCTGCTTCAGCTGGACTCCGCGCCGGAGCGCTGTGGCGACTTCGTCACGTCCTATGTGAGCTACACCGGAACCAATGGGAAGCCGGGCGTGCTGGGCAAGGCGAAGCTGGCGCTGGAGCTGGGCGGGCTGATGGACCCTCCGAACGAGAGCACGTTCACGGTCTCCTTCCAGCCAGCCGCGAAGCGGGCGCTGGTGGTGCGCACCAGTGTCGAGGAAGAGGAAGAAGGCAAGCCGCGGAAGGTTACGGAGCGCGAGGTCTATCAGTGGAAGGACGGCGTGTTCGCCCAGGCGAAACCCGTCGCGAAGCCGTAGGTGCAGGGCCCGGAAGGCCGGGCACCCGGGCGCCCCTCCGGGTGATGGAAGAGGGGTCAGGGCAATCGACCATGGATGCGCAGGAGCGGAAGGCAGCCTACCGGCAGCGCGCGGAGGCGGGACAGGCGGTGCCGGTGACGGTGGAGTTGCCGGCGGACCTGGACACGCCGCTGTCGGCATACCTGAAGCTGGGCGGCGGAAGCCGCGGCTTCATCCTCGAGTCGTGCTACGGCGGCGAGCGCTTCGGGCGCTACAGCCACGTGGGCGTGAACCCGGCGGGCCGCGTGCGGCTGGACCGGGACGGGCTCACGTTGTGGCGTGGCTCGCACGAGGAGCGGCGCGAGGGCCGGCCGCTGGACGTGCTGCGCACGCTGTGGCGTGAGCTGTCCGTGGCGACGCTGCCGGGCGAGGCGCCCTTCCTGGGCGGGCTCGTGGGCTACCTGGGCTACAACGCCACGTCGTGGTTCGAGCCGAGCGTGCCGGACCGCCACCCGCGTGACACGGGCTTCCCGGACTCCGAGTGGCTCATCGCGGAGGACTTCGTCACCCACGACACGCGCACCCAGACGCTCAAGGCCATCGCGATTGCCCGGCCCGCGCTGCACGGCAGCGTCGCGGCGGCGCTGAAGGACGCGGAGGCGCGCGCGGAAGGAATGGCGGAGCGGCTGCGCCGGCCGCTGCCGCCGGAGGCCTACGCGGCCGCCCCCGCGCAGAAGAACGCGCCGGCCCCCGTCGCGTGCTGGGACCGCGAGGGCTACGCGCGCGCGGTGGACAAGGTGAAGGAGTACGTGCGCGCGGGCGACTGCTTCCAGGCGGTGCTCGCGCGCAGGTTCGAGGCGCAGGGCGCCATCCCGCCGCTATCTCTCTACCGGGCGCTGCGGCGGGTGAACCCCTCGCCGTACCTGTTCCTGGTGGATCTGGGCGAGGCGCGCGCGCTGGTGGGCGCGTCGCCGGAGCTGCTGGTGCAGGTGCGCGACGGGGACGTGGTGGTGCGGCCCATCGCGGGCACCCGGCGCCGGGGCGGCTCCGAGGCCGAGGACCAGGCGCTGGAGAAGGAGCTGCTCGCGGACGAGAAGGAGCGCGCCGAGCACATCATGCTGGTGGACCTGGGGCGCAACGACGTGGGCCGCGTGGCCGCGCCGGGCACGGTGCGCATCGAGGACCTGATGATCATCGAGCGCTACAGCCACGTGATGCACATCGTGTCCCAGGTGCGCGGCAAGCTGGACACGACGCGCTTCGACGCGCTGGACGCGCTGGCGAGCACCTTCCCCGCGGGCACCGTGTCCGGGGCGCCGAAGATTCGCGCGATGCAGATCATCGACGAATTGGAGCCCATGCGGCGCGGGCCCTATGCCGGCGCGGTGGGCTACCTGTCCTTCTGCGGCACGCTGGACGTGGCCATCGCGCTGCGCACCTTCTTCGTGGACGGTGACCGCACGATGTGGACCGCTGGCGCGGGGCTGGTGGCGGACTCGGACCCCATGAAGGAAGCGGACGAGACGGAGGCGAAGGCGGGCGCCATGGCCGCCGCGCTGCGCCTGGCTCGCGAAGGAGGTGGGCGGTGATCCTCGTCATCGACAACTACGACTCGTTCACCTTCAACCTGGTGCAGCTGCTCTACACGCTGGGCGCGGAGGTGAAGGTGGTGCGCAACGACGCGCTGGACGTCGCGGGCATCGCGGCGTCGGGGGCGTCCCACCTGGTGGTGTCCCCGGGGCCGTGCACGCCGCACGAGGCCGGGGTGAGCGTGGCGGCCATCTCCCAGTCGCGCGTGCCGGTGCTGGGCGTGTGCCTGGGCCACCAGTCCATTGGCGCGGCGTTCGGCGGGCAGGTGGTGCGCGCGCCGGAGCCGGTGCACGGCAAGGCGGCCCACATCCGCCATGAGGGCACCGGCGTCTTCACCGGCGTGCGGCAGGGCTTCCAGGCGGCGCGCTACCACTCGCTGGTGGTGGCGGCGGACTCCATGCCCGCGGAGCTGGAGGCCACGGCGTGGAGCCAGGATGGCCTGGTGATGGCGCTGCGCCACCGCACGCGTCCGGTGGTGGGCCTGCAGTTCCATCCGGAGAGCGTGCTGACGCCGGAGGGCCCGTCGCTGGTGAAGAACTTCCTGGAGGGGAAGCTGTAGCGGGCCTTCAGTCCTTCAGGTGCGTGGTGTCGTTCCAGCTCACGAGGACCGGCTGCTGTCCGCCGGCCTCGGAGCCCAGCACGCTCAGGGACGCGGTGCCCAGGTGGAACAGCCTGCCTCCGTCCGGGGGCAGGCCCAGCCAGCGCGCGGCGAGGATGCGCAGCATGTGCCCGTGCGAGAAGAGGAGCACGTCGTCCTGGAGCGCTCGCGCCTCCGCGATGATGCGGTCCGCGCGGGCGCCCACCTCCTCCAGCGTCTCGCCGTTGGGGACGCCGTCCTTCCACAGCGTCCAGCCCGGGCGCGTGGTGCGGATGTCCGCGCCGGTGCGGCCCTCGTAGTCGCCGTAGTTGACCTCCATGAGGTCGTCCTTCTTCTGCGCCACGTCGCCGTAGCCCGCGAGCACGCACGTCTCCAGGGCGCGCGTCAGCGGGCTGGTCCACACGGCGGCGAAGCGCCACTTGCCCAGCGGCGCGCGGAGCCGCTCCGCCATCTGACGGCCCTCCTCCAGCAGCGGGAGGTCCGTGCGGCCGGTGTGCTGGCTGCTGCGGCTCCACTCCGTCTCACCGTGACGGACGAGGACCAGCTGGGGCGCGCGTGTGTTCATGGCGCCAATCTGTACTACCGCTTGCGTGTCCGCCACTCCTCTCGGCTCTGGCCCCAGATCTCCACCTCGTGGTCGTTGTAGGGCGCCGGCAGCATTCCCATGCGCAGGAAGCGCGAGCCCAGCCGGCGGGCCACCTGCTTCGAGGGCTCGTTCGGCGGGGAGATGGAGTGGATGACCTCCGTCCACCCGAGGTGGTCGAAGGCCCAGTCGATGGTGGCCGCGGCGCCCTCCGTCGCGTAGCCCTTGCCCCACGCGTCGCGCGACAGGCCCCAGCCCACCTCCGGGCCCGGCCAGTCCGCGGGCTGCCAGGGGCCCAGCCGGCCCACCCACTTGCCGGTGGCCTTCTCGAACACGGAGAACATCGCGAAGCCCTGGAGCACCCAGGAGCCGGCCATGGCGCAGACGGCGCGCCACACGTTGGAGCGGGGCTGGAGGCCGCCGATGTAACGCGCGGTCTCCTCGTCCGCCATCATGGCCACGAAGCCGTCCAGGTCCTGGAGGGTGGGCGGACGCAGGATGAGGCGCGGCGTTTCGAGGGTGGGCCCCAGGGTTGGCTGGCTTTGCATGTCCGGTCTCCTGGCGCCGGCGACGTGCCGGCGCGCGGAGCCGAACCTTAGCGCTTCAGGCCGCGCTTGATGTCCGCGCAGAGCTGCTTCGCGGCGGCCGGGCCGTCCGAGTGGGCGGCCTTCACAATCGCGCTGCCCACCACGACGCCGTCCGCGTGGGCCACCAGCGGCCGGGCCGTGTCCGCGTTGGAGATGCCGAAGCCCGCCACCACCGGCACGGACGCGGCGCGCTTCACCAGGTCCAGCCGCTGCGACAGGTCCGGCGGCAGCTCCGCGCGCATGCCGGTGACGCCCGCCACGGATACGCAATAGACGAAGCCTCGCGCGTCCTTCGCGATGGCCTCCGCGCGCGCGGGCGGCGTCGTGGGCGCGCACAGGGGCACCAGGTCCACGCCCTCCTTGTCGAACGCGGCGCGGATGCCCGCGCTCTCCTCCGGCGGCAGGTCCGGGAGGATGGTGCCCGAGATGCCCCGCTCGCGCGCGAGCTTCGCGTAGCGCTCCTCACCCATGGCCATGATGACGTTGACGTACGTCATGATGACCAGCGGCGTCTCCGGGCAGCGGCGGCGCACCTCCGGGACGACTTCGTCCAGCACGCGGCGCAGGGTGGCGCCGGCCTTCAGCGCGCGCTCGGACGCGGCCTGGATGACGGGGCCGTCCGCGATGGGGTCGCTGAACGCCACGCCAATCTCCAGCACGTCCGCGCCGCCCTCCACCATCGCGGCGAACACGTCCACGGACTTCGGCAGGTCCGGGTCGCCCGCCATCGCGTACGCCACCAGCGCGCCTTCTCCGCGCGCCTTCGCCTTCGCGAACGCCTTGCCCAGTTCCGTGCTCATGAATTCACCCCCGTCGCCGGCGGCACGCCTCGCGCCGAGATGGTCGCCACGTCCTTGTCGCCCCGGCCCGAGCAGTTGATGACCAGGTGCTTGCCCTTGCCCAGGTCGCGGGCCAGCGAGCGCGCCGCCGCGAACGCGTGCGATGTCTCCAGCGCGGGGAGGATGCCCTCCGTGCGCGCGACCTCGTAGAAGGCGGAGAGCGCGTCGTCGTCCGTCGCGGTGCGCACCTCCATGCGCCCCGTCTTCGCCAGGTGCGCCAGCTCCGGCCCCACGCCCGGGTAGTCCAGGCCGGCGGAGATGCTGTGCGCCTCTTGAATCTGGCCGTGCTCGTCCTGGAGCACCAGCGAGCGCGAGCCGTGCAGCACGCCCTCCGTGCCCAGCGTCAGCGACGCGCCGTGCTGGCCGGAGTCCAGGCCGTGGCCCGCGGCCTCCACGCCCACGAGCCGCACCGCCGTGTCCGGGATGAACGGATGCAGCGCGCCGATGGCGTTCGAGCCGCCGCCCACGCACGCGATGATGGCGTCCGGCAGCCGGCCCAGGGTGGCCATCGTCTGGGCGCGGATCTCGCGGCCGATGACGGATTGGAAGTCGCGCACGATGGTGGGGTAGGGGTGCGGGCCCGCCGCGCTGCCGATGACGTAGTAGGTGTCCTGCACCTGCGACACCCAGACGCGCATGGCTTCGTTCATCGCGTCCTTGAGCGTGCGCGAGCCGGACTCCACCGGCCGCACCACCGCGCCCAGCGCGCGCATGCGGAAGACGTTGAGCGCCTGGCGCTCCACGTCCAGCGCGCCCATGAACACCTCGCAGGGCAGGCCGAAGAGCGCGCACGCGGTGGCGGTGGCCACTCCGTGCTGGCCCGCGCCCGTCTCCGCGATGATGCGCTTCTTGCCCATGCGCCGGGCGAGCAGCACCTGGCCCACGGTGTTGTTGATCTTGTGCGCGCCCGTGTGCGCCAGGTCCTCGCGCTTGAGCCACACGTTCGCGCCGCCCCAGGACTCCGTGAGGCGGTGCGCGGGCGTCAGCGTGGTGGGGCGGCCCACGTACTCACGCAGCACGCGCGTGACCTCTTCTCCGAAGGACGCGTCCGCTTGCGCCTTCGCGTAGGCCTCTTCCAGCTCCAGCAGCGCCGGGACCAGGGTCTCCGGCACATAGCGTCCGCCGTAACGGCCGAAGCGGCCCACGGCAGTGTCCGTCGTCATGGCTCGACTCCTCAGAGGTTGAGGGACCGGACCGTGCGCACGAAGGCGCGCACCGCGTCCAGGTCCTTGATGCCAGGGGAGGACTCCACCCCGCTGGCCACGTCCACACCGTAGGGCCGGGTGGCCTTCACGGCCTCGGCCACGTTGGAGGGCTTGAGGCCGCCCGCCACCAGCACGGGCAGTCCGCAGTCCGCCAGCTCCTTCACCAGCGACCAGTCGAAGGTGACGCCGCCGCCGCCGTAGCCCGGGGCCGCGCCGTCCAACAGCAGCCCCGCCACGTCGCCCGCGCCCACGTAGCTCCGGGCCTTCGCCACGTCGTCCGGCCCGCGCACGCGCAGCGCCTTGATGACGGGCACGCCGTAGCCGGAGCAGGCCTCGGGGGGCTCGTCGCCGTGGAGCTGCACGGCGGTGAGGCCGCACTCGCGCACGCGCACCCGGATGTCCTCCGGCTTCGCGTTGACGAACACGCCCACCATCGCGGCCAGCGGGGGCCGCGTGCGGCCCAGCTCCGCGGCCGTGGACAGCTCCACGAAGCGGGGGGAGGCCGGATGGAAGTTGAGCCCCATGGCGTCCGCGCCCGCGGCCCACACGCCCTTCGCGTCCGCGACGCGCGTCACGCCGCAGACCTTCACGAGGACGTTCATGTCCCGCCGCCTTCCAGGCCCAAGAGCCGTCGCAGGGCGCGGCCGGGGTCGGCGTCCCGCAGGAGGGATTCGCCCACGAGCACGGCGTTGGCGCCCGCGTCGCGCGCGGCGGTGAGGTCCGCGAGGTTCTTGAGGCCGCTCTCCGCCACCAGGGCGGTGGACCGGGAGCGCAGCGCGGGCATCACCCGGAGCGCGGTGCCGGTGTCCGTCTTCAGCGTGGCGAGGTTGCGGTTGTTGAGGCCGATGATGCTCGCGCCCGCGGCGAGCGCGCGTTCGGCGTGCGCCTCCGTGTGGGCCTCCACGAGCGCGGCCACGCCCACCTGCTTCGCGGCGGAGATCATCTCCCGGAGCTCCGAGTCCCCGAGCGCATCCGCGATGAGCAGCACCGCGTCCGCGCCCCAGGCCGCGCTCTCCTCCACCTCGCTGGCGGCGACGAGGAAGTCCTTGCGCAGCACGGGGATGGAGACGGCGGCCCGGACCGCGACCAGGTCCTCCAGGCTGCCGCCGAAGTCCGGCCCGTCGGTGAGCACGCTGATGGCGCACGCGCCCGCGGCCTCATAGGAGCGGGCCACCGCGACCACGTCCGCGTGAGGGAACGCGCCGCCGGAGGGGCTCTTGCGCTTCACCTCCGCGATGACGTTGACCGGATGTCCGAGCACGCGCCGCACCAGCGCCTGCGCGAAGTCCCGCGCCGGGGGATGCGCGCCGTGCGTGGGGTGAGGGCGCGTGCCCAGCTCCCGGCGCTTGCGCGCCATGATGACGTCCAG
Source organism: Corallococcus sp. AB049A (assembly GCF_003668885.1). NCBI lineage: Bacteria > Pseudomonadati > Myxococcota > Myxococcia > Myxococcales > Myxococcaceae > Corallococcus > Corallococcus sp. AB049A. Next base: position 17,900 of record NZ_RAWL01000130.1, read on the forward strand.
CGTGCCCGGCGCGTCCACCGGCTTCGCGGCTGACGAGGAGGTCGTCATGCCGCGACCCTCTGGATGAGCGCCGCGAGCTTGCGTTCGGCGGCCCCGGAGTCGATGGCGTGCTCGGCCCGCTTCACGCCTTCCTTCAGGGTGTCCACCATCCCGACGATGAGCAGCGCGGCGGCCGCGTTGAGCAGCACCGCCGTGCGCACGCCGTCGCGCTCTCCCGCGAGCAGCGCGCGCAGGCGCTTCGCGTTCTCCTCCGCGTCGCCTCCCGCGATGGACTCGCGCGCCACCGTCGTCAGGCCCGCGTCCTCCGGCGTCACGGTGAAGCGGCGCACGGTGCCGTCCGCGCACAGCTCCGCGACCTCCGTGGGCGCGCAGGGGGAAATCTCATCCAGCCCGTCGTGCCCGTGCACCACCCAGGCGCGCCGGCTGCCCAGCCGCCCCAGCACCCGCGCGGTCTGCTCCACGCGCTGCCGGTCGAACGTGCCCAGCAGCTGGTAGCGCGCCCCCGCCGGGTTCGTCAGCGGCCCCAGCAGGTTGAACACGCTGTGGAAGCCCAGGTCCCTGCGCGCCTGCGCCACGTGCCTCAGGGCACTGTGGTGCGAGGGCGCGAAGAGGAAGCCCACCCCGTGTTCGTCGATGTCGCGCGCCACCTGCGCGTGCGCCCGCTCCATGGACACGCCCAGCGCCGCCAGCACGTCCGCGCTGCCGCAGCGGCTGGAGACCGCGCGGTTGCCGTGCTTGGCCACCGTCGCCCCCGCCCCGGCGGCCACGAAGGCCACCGCGGTGGAGATGTTGAAGGTGTGCGCCCCATCACCCCCCGTACCGCAGGTGTCGAGCACCACCTCCGCCTGGGGAGCAATCTTCGCCGCGCAGGCCCGCATGGCCTCCGCCGCGCCGAGGATTTCGTCCTCGGTCTCGCCCTTCATGCGCAGCGCGGCCGCCAGCGCGCCCACCTGCGCGGCGGATGCCTCGCCCGCGAGCATCTGGCCCATGACAGAGGCCATCTCCTCGCGGGAGAGGTCGCGCCGGCTCACCACCCTGCCCAGCGCTTCCTTGAGCGTCATGGTCTATCCCAGCCTGACCATTTCGCGTCCCATCGCGGCGGCGATGGCACGCACCTCGCCCATGGCCTTCTCGAACTCGGAGAAGTCCAGCGACTGGAAGCCGTCCGACTTCGCGCGCGGCGGATCCGGGTGCACCTCCACGATGAGGCCATCCGCGCCCGCGGCGACCGCGGCCCGCATCATCGCGGGGACGGCCTTGCGCACGCCGATGCCGTGCGACGGGTCCACGAACACCGGCAGGTGCGTGAGCGCCTTCAGCATGGGCACCGCGTTCAAATCCAGCGTGTTGCGCGTCATGTTCTCGAACGTGCGGATGCCCCGCTCGCAGAGGATGACCTGGGTGTTGCCGCGCGCGACGATGTACTCGGCCGCCATCAAGAGCTCCTTGATGGTCGCGCTGATGCCGCGCTTGAGCAGCACGGGCTTGCGCGTCTCGCCCACCGCCTCCAGCAGGCTGAAGTTCTGCATGTTGCGCGCGCCCACCTGGAGGATGTCGGTGTGGTCCGCGACGGCGGCCAGCGTCGCCGTGTCCTTCACCTCCGTCGTCACCAGCAGGCCCGTCTCCTTGCGCGCCTCCGCCAGCAGCGCCAGGCCGTCGCCCTTGAGGCCCTGGAACTCATAGGGGCTGGTGCGGGGCTTGAACGCGCCGCCGCGCAGCATGGTGGCGCCCGCCTTCTTCACCGCCTGGGCGGTGGAGATGATCTGCTCGCGCGACTCCACGGAGCAGGGGCCCGCGATGACGTGGATGGCCGCGCCACCGAGCGTGAGGTCACCCACGCGCACCTGGCTGTCCTCCGCCTTCACCTCGCGGCTGACCAGCTTGAACGGCTGGGAGATGGGGATGGCGTCCGCGACGCCGGGCAGCACGCGGAAGGGCTCCGGCTCCACCGCGCCGGGGTTGCCGGTGATGCCGATGGCGGTGCGTGAGCCCCCTGGGATCGCGTGCGGATGCCAGCCGCGGCGGCGGATCTCATCGTTCACTCGCTCGATGTCCTGGGCCGTCGCGTCGGGGCGCATCACGATCAACATGGGGGTACTCCTGCTCTTTCTCTCCAAAGGACACGCGGGCGGATGCCCGCGTGGGTGTGCCTGGAGCATCGTGCACGGCAAAACCTTTGCCGTAACTGTCGGATGCCCGCAACCGAACCAGAGTCTCGCTTGCACGTCTTGGCGTTATCAAGCCAGGGTCCGCACGCTCGCTGGACGGGAGGCGGACCATGGCGAAGCGGCCCGGGGTCATCGTGGTGGGTGG
>NZ_RAWL01001292.1:0-413 GCF_003668885.1 Corallococcus sp. AB049A
GTGCCTAAGAAGCAGGGTGTTAAACGCAAGACCCCAACGACTGCAAAGCCGCCAAAGAAGCGTGGCAAAGCAGCAAAGGACGCCGAAATCAGCACAGAAGAACTCCTCAAGAGGGCCCGGCTCAAGATTGCAGCCAAGGGCAAAGGCAAAGGAAAGGGAAAAGCCTCAGCTTCCAAGGCTGCAGGCGCTTCCAAAGCTACCGGCGCTCCCAAAAGAGGACGAAAAGCCAGGCCTGCGGAACCGGACCTGTTGAACATGTCGAGCATGAGGAACAATGATGTCTTTGAAGATACCGCTCAGAACCAGGACCTGCCGAATCAACCGACCTTTGGAGCGACTTTTGAGCCATCGACCAAGAAGGCCAAAGCCCTCAAAGACCTCATCGCCAGCGTGCCCGAAGAGTATCGCCCTAT
>NZ_RAWL01001293.1:0-413 GCF_003668885.1 Corallococcus sp. AB049A
CTGCACCAGCTGGTTCATTTCCATGATCGGCATCAGCACGGCCAGCACGATCGTCAACACCACGCCGCCCATCACCAGGATCATGGTCGGTTCCAGCAGTGCGGTCAGCGCCATCGCGCGACGCTCGATCTCGCGCGAGATCGTCTGCGCGGCGCGTTCGAGCAGTGGCGCCAGCGAACCGGTCTTCTCGCCGCTGGCCACCAGATGCACCAGGATCGGCGGATAGACCTTCTGTACCTTCAACGCAGCACCCAGTGCCGCACCTTCGCGTACGCGAGCAGCCACATCATCGGCACAGCGCGCCAGCAACGCATTGCCAAGCGTCTGCCGCGCCGCTTCGAGCGCACGCAGCAGCGGCACACCGGCGTCCAGCAGGATCGCCAGCGTCGAGGCAAAGCGCGCACTGTTCACAC
>NZ_RAWL01001294.1:0-413 GCF_003668885.1 Corallococcus sp. AB049A
CTGGTAGCGGAAGCCCGCCTCGCCGTCGCCCTCGATCGGTGCCATCAGCGCATCGCGCAGGAAGGCCAGGTCGCGGTAGACGGTGGCGCGGGAACAACCGAGCTTGTCCTGCAGGGTCGCCACCGTCACCGGATAGCGCGCGGACTTGAGCAGACGATGCAGGGCGGTGATGCGTTCGTATCGGTCCATACCCCCGATTATGTCCGAGTCGCGGGTCTTGTGTGGGACGTTTGGGCTATCGTGGTCGGCCCCACCCCCATGGAATGCCCGATGCGCCGGTTGCCTGCCCTGTCCCTGCTGGCCTGCCTGCTGCTGGCCGCCTGTGATCGCGCGCCGGCGCCGGCCGGCGCCGAGCCCCCGGTACCCGTCGCCGATCCGACGCAGGCGGTGCTGGGCGCCAGCCAGCGTTTCGC
>NZ_RAWL01001295.1:0-413 GCF_003668885.1 Corallococcus sp. AB049A
ATCGAGCAGGACGCGGACATGATCGTGTTCATCTACCGCGACGACTACTACAACAAGGAAAACTCGCCGGACAAGGGCCTGGCCGAGATCATCATCGGCAAGCACCGTGGTGGCCCGACCGGCTCGTGCAAGCTGAAGTTCTTCGGCGAGTACACCCGCTTCGACAACCTGGCCCACGATTCGGTCGGCTCGTTCGAATAACGGCCATGCCGGCCGCTGGCCGGCAATCGCCTTCCGGACGGTAAACCATTCGGAACGCAAGGATTCCGCATGTGGCGTGTAAATGACATGTAACGCGCCGCTTCTACGATTCCGCCGCTGCTGCCCTTCGACGCCGCCCTTCGGCGTCCAGCGTGCCCAAGGAATCCACCTCCATGTCGTCCCACGCTTCGCATCGCCGCAATCTGCTGGCC
>NZ_RAWL01001296.1:0-413 GCF_003668885.1 Corallococcus sp. AB049A
CTAATAGGGTTACCACTCCTAAGTTAAAACGACGCTAACTTAGTTGAAAATTCTGAATATTTCGCTTTTGTCAATGCCCAGAAACCGTGTTACATGTTGCGATTTTTACAGGTCGGCCGTTACTACAAGGATAATTCGGTTGTTATTTAAGCGGCGTGTAATGCTGTGTAGTTATCGTCGGCAGCCCTACTACGGGCGTCTCAGCAGGCCGCGCTGCGCCCGCGCCGCGGGTGTCGCGAGCGCGGCCGACGCCGGCGCCAGAGCACCGCCGCGCGGCGTTTCGTTGACTTATGGCCCTTGTAATGTATCGCAATGCCTCTATCACTCATGAATATTTATCAAAAAAAAATATATTTTAATATTATCGTCGTCCCAACTCGCACACGAACGTGCATTAAAGCTATAAATATATC
>NZ_RAWL01001297.1:0-412 GCF_003668885.1 Corallococcus sp. AB049A
TACTGAGGCAGAGGTCAGAGAAGATAATAAAATTATTGCATTAATATTTTTCATAATAAGTCCATTTTTAAACGTAGGGAGGCCGCCACCCACCAGGATGGAAATAGCGGCTATTGACATTTATAACGTTACGGAAGCCGTTTTTTCTTCTGTCTCAATTTCTTTATTTTTGCGTTGGTTGATTTCCTCAATAATCAACGCAAACCGTTTTTCATTGAGTGTGTAAAAGAATCCCATCGTCAATGCAGCAATAATTGCCAGTGCACAAGGCCAGATAAAAATGAGCTGACGCAAACCCTGTAATGTCGCATCACTTTGCGCGATGTTGGGAACATAACCGATTTGCGTCAGCATAATGCCTGGCAAGAAGCCAGCAAGTGCGGCAGAAATTTTACGAAAGAAGGTATAACCG
>NZ_RAWL01001298.1:0-412 GCF_003668885.1 Corallococcus sp. AB049A
GGCCCAGGGCGCGTGCGGTCGCGAAAGCCATGCTCGTTGTGGCGTCGGCCGTGTTGAACGCGACGAAGTCGGGATAGATCAGCATCAGCTCGCGCTGGCTGAACTGCTCGCGGTAGGCGATGGCTTCGCTGACCGACGCGCTGGCGGCACAGCTCACGTACGCCATCGCGCGCAGCTTCTTGGCGATGACGGCCAGCGCGGCCGAAACCGGCTGGGTGTCCAGCCCCGGTGCGCCCAGGATGCGCGGACGCACGCCTACCTGCGCCTCAGCCACCAGCAGCGCCTGCATCCCGGTGAAGGTGGCGCCGTCCTTCTTGCCGATCACGTTGGCAGTGGTGGCGCTGTCGTCGGTACCTTCGGCGACGCGCACCACCACGGTTACGGCGTTGGCCTGGTCGGCAATGGCCTGCAG
>NZ_RAWL01001299.1:0-412 GCF_003668885.1 Corallococcus sp. AB049A
AGACTGGAGAGAGCCAACGAAAAGACGGAAGATACTTATACAAATATATAGATTCATTTGGAGAACCGCAATTTGTTTACTCGTGGAAACTTGTGGCTACAGACCGAGTACCAGCAGGAAAGCGTGATTGTATCTCACTTAGAGAGAAAATCGCAGAGTTACAGAAAGACATTCATGATGGTATTGATGTTGTAGGAAAGAAAATGACACTCTGCCAGCTTTACGCAAAACAGAACGCTCAAAGACCAAAGGTTAGAAAAAACACTGAAACTGGACGCAAATATCTTATGGATATTTTGAAGAAAGACAAGTTAGGTGTAAGAAGTATTGACAGTATTAAGCCATCAGACGCTAAAGAATGGGCTATTAGAATGAGTGAAAATGGTTATGCTTATCAAACCATCAATAACTA
>NZ_RAWL01001300.1:0-412 GCF_003668885.1 Corallococcus sp. AB049A
TGCTCAATGAGCAACGCGACTTGGGAATACTTTAGGTGGGTATGCGATCGATACTTTGCGCCAGCGCAAGTTGCTGTTGAGTCTCATGCCGCCGTAATGGATTTGTCATGTTTGCTTTCCGCGACACATCCCCTATCGGCTGGGCACAACCATGGAGAAGCCACGGCGCTTGCGCCCGCGCGCGCGGCCCCAATGTCGCGGGTTGATGAAGGTCAACCTCGGCGATTTCCAAGCGTCAATACTGGGAACGCATACCAATGCGCGGTTGTCCGGCGCCTACCCAGGCCGCCCACCAACCTTCCCAGCATTGGAGACCAGACTCACTTTCAATAAGGTCGACTTGGAGAAGAATCCCATGGAACCGCGACAGCAACAGTTCTCCCTCTGGTACGTGCTCGTGACCATACTGGCC
>NZ_RAWL01001301.1:0-412 GCF_003668885.1 Corallococcus sp. AB049A
CGATCGAAGCACCGGCCGTGGTTGTCGATGCGCCGCAGGTGCTGAACAAGCTGCATGCCGGCGGCCTGCTGCCCGAGCACTTCGTGGCGGTGGTGCGTTACCAGGGCCCGCGTGCCAACGGCATGCCGGAACTGCATTCGCTCGCGCCGCTGCTGGGGCTGCTGCAGAACCAGGGCCGGCGCGTGGCACTGGTCACCGACGGCCGCCTGTCCGGCGCCTCGGGCAAGATTCCGGCGGCGATCCATGTGACGCCGGAAGCGGCGCGCGGTGGTCCGCTGGCCAAGGTCCGCGAGGGCGACATGATCCGCCTTGATGGCGAGGCCGGCACGCTGGAAGTGCTGGTGGACGCGGCCGAGTGGGCCGCGCGTCCGCTGGCCCCGAACACGGCGCCTGCCGCGCATGACCTGGGCCG
>NZ_RAWL01000131.1:0-20201 GCF_003668885.1 Corallococcus sp. AB049A
GCGCTGGACCGGGGCTACAGCCTGCCGCCGGTGAACTTCACCGCTCGCGAGGCGGCGCTGGTGGTGGCGCTGGGCCGCTTCGCCATCGACATGCGGCTGTTGCCCTTCACGGGGACGCTGGAGTCGGCGCTGGACAAGGTGCGCTCCGCGCTGTCCACGTCCGCGCAGCGCGAATTGCTGGCGCGGCTGCGCGAGCTGACGTTCCTGGGCGTGCCGTCGCTGCCCACGCGCAAGCCCGTGCGTGAAGCGTTGGAGCGCGCGTGGTTCGAGCGCCAGCCGCTGCGCATCACCTACGTGGACAGCAACTTCCTGGAGACGGTGCGCGAGGTGCGCATCGAGTCCGTGGTGATGGACCGGCACGAGACGCGGCTGGACGCGGTGGACCTCGCGTCCGGGGAGCGGCGCCACTTCCGGTTGGACCGCATCACCCGCGCGGAGGTGGTGGGCGCCTGACCCGCGTGCGCCTGCCTCCCCAGGAGGTGTCCCCGGTGTCGTCCCATCCTCAGCAGCACGTCCGCGTCGCCATCGTGGGCGCGGGCTTCGCCGGCCTGGGCATGGCCATCCGGTTGAAGCAGGAAGGCCTTTGCGGCTTCGTCGTCCTGGAGCGCGCGAAGGACGTGGGGGGCGTCTGGCGGGACAACGTCTATCCCGGCTGCGCGTGCGACGTGCAGTCGCTGCTGTATTCGTTCTCCTTCGTGCCGAACCCCGGCTGGTCGCGCGCCTACTCTCCGGGCTGGGAGATCCAGGAGTACCTGCGCGACTGCGTGCGGCGCTTCCATCTCGAGCCCTTCCTGCGCCTGGGGCACTCGGTCCTCCGCGCGGCGTGGGACGTGACGGCGCGGCGCTGGGTGCTGGAGACCTCCCACGGCACCCTCACCGCGGACGTGCTCGTGTCGGCGGTGGGCACGTTGAGCGAGCCCGTGATTCCACCCCTGCCCGGGCTGGAGCGCTTCCGGGGCAAGGTGATGCACTCGGCGCGGTGGGATACGGGCTACCCGGTGGCCGGGCGCCGGGTCGGGGTGGTGGGCACGGGCGCGTCCGCGGTGCAGATCGTCCCGGCCATCCAGCCGGAGGTGGGCCGGCTCGTCCTCTTCCAGCGCACGCCCGCGTGGGTCCTGCCCCGGTGGGACAAGCCCAACAGCGCCCTGCGGAAGGCCCTGTACCGGCGGGTGCCGGGCGTGCGGTGGCTGCTTCGTGGGGCGCTCCGCATCCTGCGCGACAGCCTGGCCCTGGGCTTCCAGCACCCGTGGATCTTCCGGCTCGCGCAGCGATGGGTGCTCCGGCACATGCTGAAGACGGTGAAGGACCCTGCGCTCCGCGACCGGCTCACGCCCCGGTACACGATGGGGTGCAAGCGCATCGTCGTCTCCGACGACTATCTGCCGGCCCTCACGCGCCCGAACGTGGAGGTCGTCACCGCGCCCATCCGCGAGGTGCTTGAGGACGCGGTCGTCACCGGCGACGGCGCCGTCCACCCGGTGGACACGCTCGTCTTCGGCACCGGGTTCCAGGCGACGGACATGCCCCTGGCGCACCACCTCCAGGGCCGGGACGGACGGACGCTCGCGCAGGTATGGGCGGGCAGTCCCCGGGCCTTCCTGGGCACCACCGTGAGCGGCTTCCCCAACCTCTTCCTGCTTCAGGGGCCCCACACCACCCTGGGCCACACCTCCGTGCTGTTGATGATGGAGGCGCAGGTGGAGCACGTGCTGGGGGCGCTGCGCTACCTGGAGGCCCGGGGCGCCGCCGCCGTGGAGCCGGCTCCAGGCGCACAGGACGCCTTCGTGCGTGAGCTGGATGCACGGCTGTCCCGCACGGTGTGGAGCCAGGGGGGATGCCGGAGCTGGTACATGGATGCCACGGGGCGCAACTCCGCGCTGTGGCCCGGCTCCTCCACGGCCTTCCGCCACCGGGTGGAGCACTTCGAGCCGTCGGACTACGTCACGCTTCCCCGGGTGGCTGCCCCTCGCGCGCTCCGGCCATGAGGCGATGAGGGGGGTTCAGGAGCGCTTCGCGCGCTCCTGCGCCGCGTGGTAGCGCTCCAGGAGCTTCGTTCCCTTGGCGGCGAGCCGCTTCGCGCCCGCGTTGTCCTTGGGCACCGGCTCGCCCCAGGCGCGGGCGGAGAGCGCGAGGCGCGTGGGCTCTCCCTTGTCATCCACCATGGGGCCGCCCTTCGGATCCTTCAGGCGCCGCGTGCGCGTGACGCTCCTGCGGGTGGGGGAACGGGTCGGCATCGGGCGTGCTCCTCTGGAACGGCGTATGGACTCCCGAGAGGAGAGGTAGGACTTCCCGGACGGAATGGCACGCGGTGGAGGGCCGCCTGCTCCCTACGGCCTGGGGGGCACCAGTGAGTCCGCCAACGCACGCAGGGCCTGCGCGTGCGAGTGCCACAGGTCCTCGCTCTTGAAGATCTCCAGGGGACGCTGGGGCGGCAGGCCCCGGGCCTCGTGGTCCTGGCCCCGCGCGTCGGCGTAGTGCTCGTTGGACAGGTGCACCGTCCACCCGTTGGGCAGCGGCTTCATGAGCATGTCGGAGAACGCGCCCCGCGTGGCCGTGCCCACGTGGATCACGTTCGGGAGTGCCCGCAGGGCGAGCGTGAGGACCTCTCCCGCGCTCACCGTGACGTCGCTCGTCACCACGTACACCGGCCCGTGGAAGGACGGGCGCGGTGAGGGCTGGAGGGTGAACTCCTGCGGCGGGACGTCCTTCGCGCCCGTGGCCCACTTGGAATACGCGCGCCGGGGTCGGGCCGTGAAGCGCTCCGCGACGGCGCGGGCCACGGCGTCATGGCCGCCCCGGTTGTTGCTCACGTCCAGGATGACCGCGTCCGCGCCCGCGAAGGCGGTCAGCGCTTCGTCCAGCACCGGCTCCAGCGCGGCCAGCTCCTGGGCCAGCGTGGGCGTCTGGCCTTCCTCACCGGCGACGAAGCCGCCCATCGTCAGCAGGTTGAGGTAGCCGACGCGCGGCGCCGCGAAGCCCCAGAGGACGCGCTGGTTTCCAACGTGGTGTCCCTCTCCGCGCAGCACCGTCTGGAGGATGCCGTCGCGGTACGCGCGCATCCATTCCCGCTGCACGTCCCGCACGGGGCGCTGCATGGCCCGCGATGCCTGCTCCAGCAGCTCGAACGTCCCCGTGGGGTGGGGCTCGTACGTCAGCGTGTCCGCCATCAGCCCCACGTGCGCGTCGTTCAGCGAACGCAGCGCGTCCGCGAAGAGGGTGAACAGCGAGCGGCCGTCCATGTCCGGCGTCACCCGCGAGCGCTGCGCATCCAGCCGGGCCAGCCAGTCCGGAGCGCGCTGGGGGAAGGCGGCGTAGTGCTCCGCGAACGTCGCCCGGAACACATCGAACAGCTCCAGCGCGTTCCACGTGCGCGGCGTGTCGCAGCCGGCGGGCAGGGCGGGCACACGGTCGAAGCGGTAGCGCGTCTCTCCCGGTGCTCCGAAGAAGTCCCGCACGTCCGCCGACGGCCCCGGCTCCTGGAGCCCGAACATCTCCTTCAGCTCCGCCGTGGAGGACGGATCCGCATAGCACCCCGCCGCCGTCTCCTGGTGCAGCCGCATCCCCTCCGGCGTCACGGACAGCAGCCAGCCGTAGCCTCGCGAGCGCCACACCCCATCCTCGTCCCGGGTGCTCGCCTTCGAAGTGCCGTGCGGCGTGGCGCACGCGGTGAGCAGGCCCGCGAGGACGAGGAGAACGCCCTTGCGCCAACTTCCTCCACCACTCGACACGACATCATGAGTGGGGCGGGGCGCCGCGAGCGGTGGGCTATAAACCTCGCGCGCGGTGGGGAGGGCCTGCCCGCTGATGGGAGACATCATGGGTGGAGTCGCTCGGAAGTTGGGGTGGGTGGCCCTGGCGCTGGCCGGTGCCTTCTGCCTGGGCGTGGTGGCACTGCACCGTGGGGAGTCCATCAGCGCCATCTGGCTGGTGATCGCCTCGGTTTCGGTGTTCATGCTTGGATATCGTTTCTACGGCCGTTTCATTGCCGAAAAAGCGCTCCAGGTGGACCCTTCGCGCGCGACCCCCGCCGAGCGCCGCAATGACGGCCTGGATTACGTGCCCACGGACCGCTGGGTCGTCTTCGGCCACCACTTCGCGGCCATCGCGGGCGCGGGGCCGCTGGTGGGCCCGGTGCTGGCGGCGCAGATGGGCTACCTGCCCGGCACGCTCTGGATTCTGGCGGGCGTGGTGGTGGCCGGCGCGGTGCAGGACTTCGTGACGCTGTTCCTGTCCGTGCGCCGCGACGGCAAGTCGCTGGGCGACATGGTGCGCATGGAATTGGGGCCCGCGGCCGGCGTGACGGCCATGGTGGGCGTGCTGATGATCATGATGATCATCCTCGCGGTGCTGGCGCTGGTGGTGGTGAAGGCGCTGACGCACAGCCCCTGGGGCACGTTCACCGTGGCGATGACCATCCCCATCGCCGTGGCCATGGGCCTGTACCTGCGCTACGTGCGGCCCGGCAAGGTGCTGGAGGTGTCCATCGCCGGCTTCGTGCTGCTGATGCTCAGCATCTGGCTGGGCGGCCAGGTCTCCGAGTCCGCCACCTGGGGCCCCTGGTTCACCTTCGACAGCCGCACGCTGGCGTGGCTGCTCATCGGCTACGGGTTCTGCGCGGCGGTGCTGCCGGTGTGGCTGCTGCTCGCGCCGCGCGACTACCTGTCCACCTTCCTCAAGATTGGCACCGTGCTGCTCCTGGCGGTGGGCATCGTGCTGGCGGCGCCGCACATGAAGATGCCGGCGGTGACGCGGTTCGTGGACGGCTCCGGGCCGGTGTTCTCCGGCAGCCTCTTCCCGTTCCTCTTCATCACCATCGCGTGCGGCGCGGTGTCCGGGTGGCACTCGCTCATCGCGTCCGGCACCACGCCGAAGATGCTGGCGACGGAAGGGGACGCGAAGCTCGTGGGCTACGGCGCCATGCTGATGGAGGCCTTCGTGGCCATCATGGCGCTCATCGCCGCGTCCGTGCTGGAGCCGGGCGTGTACTTCGCCATGAACTCGCCCGCGGCGCTCATCGGCACCAGCGCGACGCAGGCGGCGGCGACGCTCAGCCAGTGGGGCTTCGTCATCACCCCGGAGGTGCTGGAGCAGACGGCGCGCGATATCGGTGAGACGACCATCCTGTCCCGCGCGGGTGGTGCGCCCACGCTGGCGGTGGGCATGGCGCAGATCCTCCACGGGCTGGTGTCCGGGCAGGGGATGATGGCCTTCTGGTACCACTACGCCATCCTCTTCGAGGCGCTCTTCATCCTCACCACCGTGGACGCCGGCACGCGCGTGGGGCGCTTCATGATTCAGGAGCTGGCGGGCCTGGTGTACGCGCCGCTCAAGCGCACGGAGTCCTGGGGCGCCAATCTCTTGGCCACCGCGCTGTGCGTGGCCGCCTGGGGCTACTTCCTCTACCAGGGCGTGGTGGATCCGCTGGGCGGCATCAACACGCTGTGGCCGCTGTTCGGCATCGCCAACCAGATGCTCGCCGCGGTGGCGCTCACGCTGGGCTGCGTGGCCCTGGTGAAGATGAAGCGCGAGCGCTACGTCTGGGTGCCCGGCATCCCCGCCGCGTGGCTGGTGCTGTGCACCGTCACCGCCGGCTTCCAGAAGGTCTTCGGCGGCGACGTGCGCGTGAGCTTCGTGGCCCACGCACGGGCCTTCTCGCAGGCGGTGACGGAAGGGCGCCTCATCGCCCCCGCGAAGTCCGTGGAGGAGATGGAGGCCATCATCCGCAATGACTATCTGGATGCGGGCCTCACCGTGTTCTTCATGATCGTCGTGGTGGCCACGGTGCTCTTCGGCGTGCGCGCCGCGCTCCAGGCCCGGAAGTCACCGGTGCCCACCTCGCACGAGACGCCCTACGTGGCCGCCGCCCTCCCGGTGAAGCCGTGAGGCGCGCGTTCATCGAGGCGCTGCGGCATGGCTGGCGCCAGGCCGTGCGCACGGCCCGGTCGATGATTGGCGTGCCGGACTACGACACCTACGTGGCCCACATGCGCCGTCACCATCCGGACCGGGCGGTGATGACCTACGCGGAGTTTTTCAACGACCGCCTCCAGGCCCGCTACCGCGGCGGTGGCGGCCGGTGTTGTTGAGTCTTTCGGATAAAACTGCTTAGTGGGTTTTACGGGTCAAGCCCGTACAACCCCTTCGCAGGAGTCCGCCGTGTCTCGTACCTCGACGCCGTTCCGCACGTGGGCGCTGGGCGCCGTGTTTCTCGCATCGTTGGGTGGCTGCTCGGGCCCGGAGGAAGCGCCCGACTCCGTCGAGCCCCTGGGGCAGGTGAAGGCGGCCGTGCTGTCCACGCGCGTGGTGGGCTACCTGCCGACGTGGGCGGGGGACGTGAACACGCTGCAGTACTCGAAGCTGTCCCACATCAACTACGCGTTCGCGCTGCCTACCGCGTCCGGTGGGCTCACGGGGGTGAGCAGCTCTGACGCGCGGCTGCGCTCGCTGGTGACGCAGGCGCATGCGCAGGGCGTGAAGGTGCTCATTGCCGTAGGCGGCTGGAACGACGGCAATGACAGTGGCTTCGAGCAGATGGCGGCCAACGCCACCTCGCGCACGGCGTTCGTGAACAACGTGGTGAACTTCGTCAACGCGGCCGGGCTGGACGGCGTGGACATCGACTGGGAGTACCCGGACCCCGGCGCGTCGGGGAACAACTACGCGCTCCTGATGAACCAGCTGGGCACCGCGATGCACAGCCGGGGCAAGCTGCTCACGGCGGCGGTGGTGGCCAATGGCTACACGGGCGGCGGCGTGCCGGCGTCGGTGTTCAACGACGTCGATTTCCTCAACATCATGGCCTACGACGGCGGGCAGCCGCATTCGACGTATGACCTGGCGGTCCAGTCGCTCAACTACTGGAAGGGGCGCGGGCTGCCGGCGTCCAAGGCGGTGCTGGGCGTGCCGTTCTACGGGCGCTCGCCGTCGAGCTACGTGGGGTACTCGGAGCTGGTCGCGCGCGATTCGCAGGCGCCCTACAAGGACAACGTGGGGGACGTCTATTACAACGGCATCGCGACCATCCAGGCGAAGACGCAGCTGGGCAGGCAGAACGGCGGCGTGATGATCTGGGAGCTGTCCCAGGACACGTCGGGGAGCACGTCGCTGCTCAACGCCATCTACTCCGTGGCGCAGGGCACGGGCGGCGGCACGGGCGCGTACCGGCTGGTGAACAAGGCCTCCGGCCGCTGCGTGGACATCAACGGCCCCAGCACGGCGGACGGCGCCAGCATCCACCAGTGGGCCTGCCACACGGGCACGAGCCAGCAGTGGTCCATGGAGGCGACGGACAGCGGCTACTACCGCTTCGTGTCGCGCTACAGCGGCAAGGCGCTGGACGTGCGCGACGTGAGCACGGCGGACGGCGCGAAGCTCCAGCAGTGGAGCTACAGCAGCGGGAGCAACCAGCAGTTCAAGCCGGTGGACCTGGGCAACGGCTACTTCCGCCTGGAGGCCCGGCACAGCGGCAAGGTGCTGGACGTGACGGGCTGCCTCCAGGGCAGCGGTGACGGCACGCTCCTCCAGCAGTGGACCTGGTCCAACAACGACTGCCAGCAGTTCCGGCTGGAAGCGCTGTAGTCCGCACGGCGGCGGGCGCGGGGTGGATGGTATATGGGCGCCGCGATGGCTGACTCCTCCTCCCCGCGCTCGCGCCTGCTCCGCCGTCCCATCGACCTGGGATGGGCGCGGCTGCGCGCTCCCTATGCGACGGCGCTGGGGCTGTGCTTCGCGGTGCTGGCGCTGCGGTCGCACGCCCGGCTTGCCCAGGCGCACCTGTGGGCGGAGGACGGGACGGTGTTCCTGGCGGACGCGCTCGCGCATGGCTTTGGCGCAACGTTCCTGCCCTACGCGGGCTACCTGCACGTCGTTCCCCGGCTGATGGCCTGGGGGCTGTCGCTGCTGCCCATCGAAGCGTTCGCGCTGGGGCTGGCGTTGCTCACCCTGGCCGTGGACGCGGCGGTGTTCGCGCTCATCGCGCGGGCCGGCTACCGCTGGCTGGTGTCCCATGACGGGGTCCGCGTCCTCGCCGCCGTGGCGCTGTGTTTCCTGCCGGGCACGTGGGAGGTGATGGGCAACCTGGCCAACCTCCACTCCGTCCTCTTCTATGGGGTCATGCTGGTGGCGCTCCAGGACCTGGAGCGCCCGCTGGGGCTCGCCGACGCCGGGGTGCTGCTCGCGGCGGCGTCGAGCTCCGGCGAAGCGGTGCTGCTGGCGCCGGTCTTCCTGCTGCGCGGGGCGATGCGGTGGCGCGATGGCCGGCCCCGGCGCGAGGTCGTCATGGAGGCGCTGGCGGCGGTGGCGCTGACCGTGCCCGCGGGGGTGAACATGGTGCTCTTCCGTCAGTCGGGCATGCCCGCTTCGGACTTCGCCACCTGGCCGCTGTCCCGCATGGCCGAGCACCTCTGGAACACGTTCAACGTCCGCTATGTGCTGTATCCCGTGCTGGGGGATGGCGGGACGTTGTCGTACTTCCGCAGGCCGCTCGCGGTGCGGATTCTGGTGGCGTGCGGGTTCGTCGCGGTGCTCGTGCTGGGCCTTCGCCGGGTGCCCGCGCGTCCGCGCGCGCTGCTGCTGGCCTCCTGTGCATGCGTCTTCCTGTTGATTCCGCTCACCTGGTACGTGCGCGCCGGCTCCGCCGAGTACCCCACGTTCGGCGCTTTCCGTGACCCGGGTGTCGTGGAGGATCGCTACATGCTGTTCGCGCTGCCGGCGGGGCTCCTCCTCTGGGTGGCGGCGCTCGCGCGGTTGCGGCTCTCCCTGGCCGCGGGCCTGTGCGTCTGCGTGTGGGTGCTGGCCTTCCCCCGGTGGAGCTTCGAGCCGTGGGGGCCCGAGAGCGACTGGGCCCGGACCGCCCACCTCATCCGCGTGACGCGCGAGACGCCAGGCGCGGAGGCGGGCGTACCCATCAACCCCACCGGGTGGTGGATCCGGGTGCGTGCTGCGCCTTCGCGATAGCGTCACCCAGCTTCGCGGCCAGCACCTGGAGGTGCGGGGGCTTGAGGAAGGAGTAGTGGTCTCCGGGCACGGTGTGCGCGTCCATCCCGCCGGGCGCGTAGGCGGCCCAGCCGTGGTCCCAGCGTGAGCCCTCCGCTTCGAAGACGGTGAAGGGCCCGCTGGCCGGTGGCGGTTGGTAGACCCAGCCTGCGTTCAGGTGGACCTCGAACGCGTGGCGGAGCTGGTGCAGTGACTGCTCCGCGACGAACAGCGGCCGGCTCGCTTCCTCCAGCACCTCCTTCCACCGGGTGGGGGAGAGCCCTTCGTTCGGTGGCAGCGGTTGACCCGAGGCGCGCAGCAGATCCTCCAGGAAGTTCGCGCTCAGCCGCGCCTTCGCGTTCACGTCGTCCGGGTTGCCGAAGTGCAGGCTCGCGGACGAGTCGAGCAGCGCGACCAGTGCCACCGTCTCACCCTCGCGCCGCAGCTGGTGGGCCATCTCCCACGCGACGGCGCCGCCCAACGACCAGCCGCCCAGCAGGTAGGGGCCGTGCGGTTGGACCTCGCGCACCGCGCGCACGTACAGGGCCGCCATCTCCGGGATGGAGTCGCAAGGCGGCTGCTCGCCGTCGAGGCCCCGGGCCTGGAGTCCGTAGAACGGCTGCGCCGGGCCCAGCGCCCGGGCCAGCTCCGCGTAGGGCACGACGCTGCCGCCCACCGCGTGGACGCAGAAGAAGGGCCGCACGCCCTCTTGTCCCTGCTGGAGCGCGACCAGGGGTGTCCAGGGCGCGGCGTCCCGGAGCAGGCCCGCCAGGTGCTCCACGGTGGGGTTCTGGAAGAGCGCCGCCACCGGCAGGGACCGGCCCAGCCGCGCGTGGATGGCGGACTGCAGGCGCAGCGTCAGCAGCGAGTGCCCGCCCAGCTCGAAGAAGTTGTCGCGCACGCCAATGGGATGCACGCCCAGCACCTCCTCCCAGATGCGCACGAGCTGAAGCTCCAGCGGCGTGCGCGGCCCGAGCAGGGCGCCTGACGGTTCGCGGCCCCCTTCCGGCGCGGGCAGGGCCTTGCGGTTCACCTTGCCCGAGGGCGTCAGCGGGAACCTCTCCACCGCCACCCAGCGCGCGGGCACCATGTAGTCCGGCAGCCGTTCCTTGAGGAAGCCGCGCAGCGCCGTGACGTCCAGCGCCTGCCCGGCCGCGTTCACCACCCAGGCCACCAGCTGCTTCTGGCCGCCTCCGTCGTCGCGCGCGTCAACGATGCAGTCACGCACCGAGGGGTGCTGCGCGAGCGCGGCTTCAATCTCTCCCAGCTCGATGCGGAAGCCGCGCACCTTGAGCTGCGCGTCCCGCCGGCCCAGGTACTCCAGCGTGCCGTCCGGCAGGTGCCGCGCCCAGTCGCCCGTGCGGTACAGCCGGCCTCCCGGCGTGGCGCCGAGCGGATCCGGGATGAAGCGGTCGGCGGTGAGGCCGGGCTGGTTCAGGTAGCCGCGGCCGACCTGCACGCCTCCCACGTACAGCTCGCCCGTGACGCCCCGGGGCACGGGCTGGAGGTTCGCGTCCAGCACGTACACGGGCACGTTGCTCAAGGGCCGGCCGATGGAGGGCAGCGCCGGCCACGTGTCCGGATCTCCCTTCAGGGACAGCGACGTCACCGCGTGGGCTTCGGACGGGCCGTAGTGGTTGTGCAGCACCGCGCCCATGCGCTTCATGAAGCGGCGGATGGCGGGCGTCATGCGCAGCTGCTCGCCCGCGACCATCACCTCCCGCACGCGGCGGGGATGGCGGCCTTCGCGCTCGGCGGCTTCCGCCAGGTTCTGGAGCGCGACGAAGGGCATGAAGAACCGTTCGATGCCCGCGTCCTCCAGCAGGGTCAGCAGCTGGCTGGGGTCGCGGCGAAGCTCCTCGGTGAGGAGCACCAGCTCACCGCCCGCGGCCCAGGTCGCGAAGAGCTCCTGGAACGACACGTCGAAGCTCAGCGCGGAGAACTGGAGCGTGCGCGCCCCGGGCGCCACCGAGTCCCCCAGCTGCCAGTGCAGCAGGTTCACCAGGGCCTCGCGGTGCATCGCGATGCCCTTGGGCGTCCCGGTGGAGCCGGAGGTGAAGATGACGTAGGTGAGCGCCTGGGCGTTGCCCTGGAGTTCGGGCCGCGCGCCGGACTCGCGGGCCAGTGCGTCCGCCCGCGCATCCAGCTCCAGCACCTGCGTCGCGCCCGTCTCCAGGACGCCGCGCAGCTCGCGCGTGGTGAGCAGCACCGTCGCGCCGGAGGCCTGGAGCATCGCGGCCAGCCGCTCCGGCGGATAGGCCGGATCGAGCGGCACGTACGCGCCTCCCGCCTTGAGCGTCCCCAGCACCGCCACGGGCAGCTCCAGCGAGCGCCGCAGGTGGATGCCCACGCGGACGTCGGGGCCCACGCCCAGCTTGCGCAGGTGGTGCGCGAGCTGGTTCGCGCGGCGCTCCAGTTCTCCATACGTGAGCGTCGCGTCTCCGAAGCGCACCGCGATGGCGTCGGGCGTGCGCGTGGCGGTGGCCTCGAAGAACGCGTGGACGCTCGGCACGGCGGGGAAGGACACCGGCTGGTGTGCCCAGGCCGCCAGCTGCCGCCGCTCTGCGTCCGCGAGCAGGGGCAGGGTGCCCAGGGCCGCGTCCGGCGCCGCGAGCGCGCCTTCGAGCAGGCGCGTGTAGTGGTCCGCGAAGCGCGCCACCGTGGCCTCGTCGAAGAGGGCGGTGTTGTACTCCCAGATCGCTCCCCAGCCCTCTGGCGTCTCGCGCACGAAGAGGGTGAGGTCGAACTTCGCCATGCCCGGCTCGAAGTCCAGGGCGCGGATGTGGAGGCCGGGCAGCTCCCAGGTCGCGCCTCCGCTCTGGAAGACGAACATGACCTGGAACAGCGGGGAACGGCTCAGGTCCCGCGTGGGGACCAGCGCGTCCACGAGCTGTTCGAACGGCATGTCCTGGTGGGCATAGGCGCCCAGGCAGGCGTCCCGCACGCGGCCCAGGAGCGCGCGGAAGCTCTCTGCTCCAGAGGCCTTCACGCGCAGGGCCAGCGTGTTGGTGAAGAAGCCGATGAGGTCCTCCACCTCGCGCCGGCCGCGCCCCGCGATGGGGGTACCGATGACGACGTCATCCTGACCGCTGTGACGCGAGAGCAGCGCGTGGAAGCCCGCGAGCAGCAGCATGAACGGCGTGACGCCCGCGTCGCGCGCCAGGGCCTGCACGGCGCCGGGGAACGACGCGGGCAGGGGACGCGGAAGCTGGAGCCCCTGGTAGGTCTGCACGGGCGGCCGGGGCCGATCCGTGGGCAGCTCCAGCGTCGGCGGCGCGCCCTCCAGGTGCTGCTTCCACCACGTGCGCTGGAGTTCCAGCGGCTCTCCGGCCAACACCTGGCGCTGCCACCCGGCGAAGTCCGGGTACTGGATGGGCAGGGGCGGCAGCTCCAGCGCTTCGCCCTGCTGATGTGCCGTGTAGAGCGCCTTCAGCTCGCGCACCAGGATGTTGATGGACCCGAAGTCACACACGATGTGGTGCATGACGAGCAGCAGCGCGTGCCCCTCCGGGGCCGTGCGGATCAGCGTGCCGCGCACCAGCGGGCCGTGCTCCAGGTCGAAGGGCTTCTTCACCTCCGCTTCCGCGCGCGCACGCAGCAGCGTGTCCCCGTCCAGGGACTCCAGCGCGAGCGTGAACGGCCGGTGCTCCACGACGTGCTGCACCGGCTGGCCGCCGTCATCGCTGAATGTGGTCCTCAGGGCGTCATGCCGGTGGATGAGCCCATCCAGCGCGCCCTCCAGCGCCGGGACGTCCAGCGGACCGTCGAGGTGGAAGAAGAAGGGGACGTTGTACGCGCTCCCCTGAGGGTCCAGCCGCGCGAGGAACCACAGGCGCTGCTGCGCGAAGGACAGGGGCCTCGGCTTGTCCCGCGATGCCGCGACGATGGGCGCCACCGGCGCGCCATGGCCTCCCTTGTGGAGGGCCTCCAGCCGCTGCGCGAACCCGGCCACCGTCGGGGCCTCCAGCAGCAGACGAAGCGGCACGTCGCGCTGGAGCATGTCCCGCAGCCGCGACACCACCCGCGTGGCGAGGAGCGAGTGTCCGCCCAGCTCGAAGAAGTGGTCGCGCGCTCCCACGCGGGGCACGCCCAGCAGCGGTGCCCACACCTCCGCCACCAGGGTCTCCCAGCCCTCACGCGGCGCCACGTAGGAGCCCGGGCCCGTCTGCGTGTCCGGCGCGGGCAGGGCCTTGCGGTCCACCTTCCCCGACGGAGACAGCGGCATCCGCTCCAGCTTCACGAACGCGGAGGGCACCATGTGCGCCGGCAGCCGCGCGGTGAGCCACGCACGCAGTCCCCCCACGTCCAGGCGCGCGCCGACGACGTAGGCCACCAGCCGCTTGTCGCCGGGAGTGTCCTCGCGCACGACGACGCCCGCGTCCTCCACGCCAGGGGATGCCTTGAGCGTGGCCTCGATTTCGCCGGGCTCGATGCGGAAGCCGCGCACCTTCACCTGCGCGTCGGTCCGGCCCAGGAAGTCGAGCACGCCGTCCGCCCGCCACCGCACCTTGTCTCCCGTGCGGTACAGCCGCGCGCCGGGCGTCGTGCTGAACGGATTCGGCACGAAGCGCTCCGCGGTCTGCGCGGGCTGGTGCAGGTAGCCCCACGCGAGCCCGTCACCGCCCAGGTACAGCTCGCCCGCGACGCCCACCGGCACCGGGGCGCCCAGCGCGTCCAGCACGTAGGCCTGCGTATTCGTGATGGGCCGGCCGATGGGCACGGGGCGGCCGTCGTCCACCGTGCCCTCCAGCGGATGGGCGGTGGAGTAGGTGGTGTTCTCCGTGGGGCCGTAGACGTTGATGACGTCCCGGCCCGCCTCGCGCACCTGCCGGGCGGCCAGCGGCGACATCGCCTCGCCGCCTGACATCACCTGCCGCATGCGTGCGAGCGCACGGGGCTGGAACATCGCCATCTGGTTGAAGAGGGCCGTGGTGATGAACAGCGTGGTGATGCCCTGGTGCTCCAGCACCCGGGCCAGCTCCTCCAGCGAGGGCGGCTGCGGCGGCATGACCACGAGCTTCGAGCCATGCAGCAGCGCGCCCCACAGCTCCAGCGTCGACGCGTCGAAGGAGATGGGCGCCAGCTGGAGCAGGACCTCCTCCGGGCCGAAGCGCGCGTACGTCGCTCCCTTCACCAGCCGCACCACGCCCCGGTGCGGGATGCACACGCCCTTGGGCCGGCCGGTGCTGCCGGACGTGTACATGACGTAGGCCAGTGCGTCCGCGGGCACGGTGACGCGCGGCGCCTGCGTGGGCTCGCGCGCGAAGGCGTCCCATGACGGCTCCAGCGGCACCACGCGCGCCTCCAGCGCCGCGAGCTTCGCCTCCTGTCCGGGCTGGGCCAGCAGCACCGGCAGGCGCGTGTCGCGGGCCATGAAGAGCAGGCGCCCGGTGGGATAGGCCGGATCCAACGGGACGTAGGCCCCGCCCGCCTTGAGGATGGCCAGCGTGGCCACGACCATCTCCAGCGAGCGGCCCGTGCACAGGCCCACCGGCGTGCCCACGTCCACGCCCAGCGCGCGCAGGTGGTGCGCGAGCTGGTTCGCGCGTGCGTCCAGCGCCGAGTACGTCAGCTGGCGGCCTTCGAACTCCAGCGCGATGGCCTGGGGCGTTCGTGCGGCCTGCTCCTCGAAGAGCGCGGTCAGCGACGCCTCGCGCGGGTAGTCCGCGTGCGTGTCGTTCCAGGTGTACAGCAGCCGCTGGCGCTCCTCGTCGGCGAGCAGCGGGAGCCGGGCCACGGGTTGATCCACTTGCGCGATGGCGGCCGCGAGCAGGCGCGTGTAGTGCTCGGCCATGCGCGCGACGGTCGCTTCGTCGAAGAGGGCGGTGTTGTACTCCCAGACGAAGTCCAGGCCCTCTGCGGACGGCTGGGCGAAGAGGGTGAGGTCGAACTTCGCCATCCCTGTCTCGACGTCCAGCGGCGCCACGGACAGGTCCGGCAGGGCGCTCGCCGCGGCGCCTCCGGCGTTCTGGAGCACGAACATCACCTGGAACAGCGGCGCGCGGCTGGGGTCGCGTTCGGTCTGGAGCGCGCGCACCAGCTGCTCGAAGGGCATGTCCTGGTGCGCGAAGGCCTCCAGCGTGAGGTCGCGCACGCGGCCCACCAGGTCGCGGAAGCTCGCGTCCCTGGGCGCGGCGATGCGCAGGGGGACGGTGTTGATGAAGAAGCCGACCAGTCCCTCCAGCTCCTGGCGCTCACGGCCCGCGAGCGGCGCGCCGATGACGAGGTCGTCCTGCCCGCTGTAGCGCGCGAGCAGCGCGTGGAAGCCCGCGAGCAGCAGCATGAAGGGGGTGGCGCCTTCTTGCTGGGCCAGCGCCTCCAGGGCCCGTGACAGCGCGGGCGAGGCCTTCCGCGACAGGTGCGCGCCCTCGAAGGTCTGCACCGCTGGACGCGGCCGGTCCGTGGGCAGGTCGAGGAACGCCGGTGCGTCCTGGAGCCGGGCCTTCCACCACCCGAGCCGTTCCTCCAGCGCCGCGCCCACCCAGGTCTGCCGCTGCCAGCGCGCGAAGTCCGCGGGCTGGAGGGACAGGGGCATCCGTGCGGCCGGACCGCCTCCCGTCGCCTCGCGGTAGAGCGCCGTCAGCTCACGCTCCACCACGCCCAGCGACCAGCCGTCGCAGATGATGTGGTGGAAGGTGACGAGCAGGGCGTGCTCCCCATCCCGCACGTGCACCAGCGTCGCGCGCACGAGCGGCCCCCGGGCCAGGTCGAACGGCGTGCGCACCTCCGCCTCCGCGCGCCGCACCAGCTCTGCCTCCGAGGACACGCGCTCGCGCCGCAGCGGCACCTCCAGCTCCGGGGCGATGCGCTGCACCGGCTGCCCGTGGTGCTCCTCGAAGGTGGTGCGCAGCGCTTCATGGCGCCGCACGAGCGCCTGGAGGCTCCGCTCCAACGCGCCGTCATCCAGCGGCCCGCTCCAGCGCGTGAACCAGGGCAGGTTGTACGAGAAGCCGTCCGGATCCATCCGGGTGAGGAACCACAGGCGCGCCTGGGCCGACGACAGCGGGGGAACCTCATCGCGCGGGCGGGGCACGAGCGGCAGTTCTTCCGCGCCCGCCTTCGTCCGCAGCGAAGCCACGTGCGCGGCCAGCTCCTCCACGGTGGGGAACTCGAACAGGGCGCGCACGGGCAGCTCCACCTGGAGCCGGTCGCGCAGCCGCGCCGTCACCTGGGTCGCCAGCAGCGAGTGGCCGCCCCGTTCGAAGAAGTGATCATGCGCGCCCACGCGCGGCAGGCGCAGGAGCGCGGCGAAGACCCCCGCCACCTCCGTCTCCAGGGGCGTGCGCGGGGCCACGAAGTCCGGGCCCGAGTCCGCGTCGTCGTCCGGAGCGGGCAGCGCGCGCCGGTCCAGCTTGCCGCTGGGGGTGAGGGGGAACGCGTCCAGCAGCAGGAAGGCGGCGGGCACCATGTACTCCGGCAGCCGGTCGCGGAGCGCCGCCTTGAGCTCGCCCGCGTCCACGTCCGCTCCGGGCTGCGTCACCACGTACGCCACCAGGTGCTTGCCCCGCGCCGCGTCCTCCCGCGCGATGACCGCGACGTCCTTCACGCCCGGCAGCTTCGCCACCGCCGCCTCCACCTCCGGCAGCTCGATGCGATAGCCGCGGATCTTCACCTGGGCGTCGCGCCGTCCCAGGAACTCCATCGTGCCGTCCGGCAGGTACCGCGCGAAGTCACCGGTGCGGTACATCCGCGCGCCCGGATGCGGGCTCAGCGGATCCGGCATGAAGCGCTCCGCCGTGAGGTCCGGCCGGTGCAGGTAGCCGCGCGCCAGCCCCGCGCCGCCGATGTACAGCTCGCCCGCGACGCCCACGGGCACCGGCTCCCACCGGGCATCCAGCAGGTACGTGCGCGCGTTGGTGATGGTGCGGCCAATGGGCGGCAGGTCCGGCCACGCGTCCGGGTTGTCCTTCAGCACGTGGGCCGTGGCCGCGTGCGTCTCCGTGGGGCCGTAGTGGTTGTCCAGCACGCACCCGTCCAGCGCGTGGAGCAGCCGCCGCAGCGCGGGCGTCATGCGAAGCTGCTCGCCCGCGGTGTTGATCTCCTTGAGCGACGTGGGCAGCAGCCCGTCCGAGTCCGCCACCTCCGCCAGGTGCTGCAAGGCGACGAACGGAAGGAAGATGCGCTCCACGCCCTGGTCGCGCATCAACGTGAGCAGGGCCCGGCCGTCGCGCCGCGTGTCCTCGGACAGGAGCACCAGCTCACCGCCCGCCGCGAACGTGGGCAGCATCTCCTGGAAGCACACGTCGAAGCTCAGCGCGGAGAACTGGAGCGTGCGCCCCCGGGGCGCGGTGGAGCGGCGCACCTGCCACTGGATGAGGTTGAAGAGCGGGCGGTGCGGCATCGCCACGCCCTTGGGCACGCCCGTGGAGCCCGACGTGAAGATGACGTAGGCCAGCGTGTCCGGGCCGCCCACGGGCGCGGGCTGCGTGTCCGGCGTGGAGAGGTCATCCTCCAGGAACAGCCGCTCCGCGCCGCCCTCCGGCAGCCCCGACGCCAGCGAGCGCCGCGTGACGAGCACCTTCGCGCGCGACGTCTCCAGCATCAGCGCCAGCCGCTCCGGCGGGTAGGCCGGATCCAACGGGCAGTAGGCCGCGCCCGACTTGAGGATGCCCAGCACGCCCACCGCCAGCTCCAGCGAGCGGTCCACGCACAGCCCCACCGCCGTGTCCGGCGTCACGCCGCGCTGGCGCAGCGCATGGGCCACGCGGTTGGCCCGCCGGTCCAGCTCCGCGTACGTGAGGCTCTCCCCTCCGAAGCGCACCGCGATGGCGTCCGGGCTCCGGCGCACGCTGGCCTCGAAGAGGGCGTGCACGCCGGGGTGCACCGGCACGTCCGCGCCGGTGTCGTTCCAGTCCGTCACCGCGCGTTCCCGCTCGCGCGCGGTCAAGAGCGGCAGCGTGGACACCCGAGCCTCGGGCTTCGCGACGGCGCCCTCCAGCAGGCGCGCGTAGTGCGCGGCCATGCGCGCGATGGTCGCCTCGTCGAAGAGGTCGGCGTTGTACTCCCAGCGCGCCTCCAGGCCGCTGGGGTCGTCGTAGAGGAAGAGGGTGATGTCGAAGCGCGCGACGCCGGGCTCGAAGTCCAGCTCCGTCACGGTGAGGCCCGGCCACTTCAGCGCGGCCCACGGCGAGTTCACGTGCACGAACATCGCCTGGAACAGCGGCGAGCGGCTGGGGTCGCGCTGCGGCACGAGCAGGTCCACCAGCTGCTCGAAGGGCATGTCCGGGTGCGCGTACGCGCCCAGGCACACCTCGCGCACGCGGCCGAGCAGCGCCTGGAACGACGGGTCACCGGACGTGTCCAGCCGCAGCGCCAGCGTGTTGGCGAAGAAGCCGATGAGCCGCTCCACCTCCCGCCGTCCACGCCCCGCCACGGGCGTGCCCACCACCAGGTCCTCCTGCCCGCTGTAGCGCGACAGCAGCACCTGGAACGCCGCCAGCAGCGTCATGTACGGCGTGACGGCCGCCTTGCGGCTCAGCTCGCGGATGCCGGTGGCCAGGGCCTGCGGCATGGGCAGGCGGTACACCGCGCCTCGCGACGTCTGACGCGGCGGACGCGGCCGGTCCGTGGGCAGCTCCAGCGCGGGCGGTGCTCCGGAGAGCCGCTCCTTCCACCACGCGCGCTCGGCCTCCAGGAAGTCACCGGTGAGCGTCTGGCGCTGCCAG
The DNA here is from genome assembly GCF_003668885.1 of Corallococcus sp. AB049A. Lineage (NCBI taxonomy): Bacteria > Pseudomonadati > Myxococcota > Myxococcia > Myxococcales > Myxococcaceae > Corallococcus > Corallococcus sp. AB049A. Next base: position 18,639 of record NZ_RAWL01000131.1, read on the forward strand.
TGCGCGAAGTCCGCGTACTGCGCGGGCAGCTCCGGCAGCCGGGGCGGTTCGTCGCGCGTGGCGGCGGTGTAGAGCGCGCTCAGCTCGTTCGCCATCCACCCCAGCGACACCGCGTCGCAGACGATGTGGTGCGTGACGAAGAGCAGGGCGTGCGCTTCGGGCGACAGCCGCACCAGCGTGGCCCGCACCAGCGGCCCGCGCGCCAGGTCGAAGGGCGTGCGCGCCTCCGCTTCCGCGTGCTCGCGCAAGGCCTGCTCCCGGTCGGCCGCGTCCGACAGGTCCTCCCTGCGCAGCGTCAGCGTCAGCGAGGGGGCGATGCGCTGCACCGCCTGGCCGTCCACGGCGGCGAACGTGGTGCGCAGCGCTTCGTGCCGGTCCACGACTCCCTGGAGGGCCCGCTCCAGCGCGCCCGCGTCCAGCGCGCCCGTGAGCCGCACGAAGAAGTAGACGTTGTACGTGGCGCTCGTGCCCTCCATCTGCGCCAGGAACCACAGGCGCTGCTGCATGAAGGACAGCGGCAGCGCCTGCGTCCTGGGGACGAGGGGCAGCGGGATGCGCTTCTTGCCCGGAGCAACCGGCGAGGAGGTCGTCATCGTTGTGGGTCCGTCAGGTTTCGTAGGCAGCGAAGCCGCGCGAGCGCAGCGTGCGCAGCAGGACGGTGAAGAGGAGGAATCCGAACGCCGCGCCCCCCATGACGGCCCGGACGCCCAGCCGGTCCGCGAGCGCGCCCTGCGACCACACGCCCACGGTGAAGCCGACGAAGAGCAGCATGGAGTTGAGGCTGGCGATGCGCGCCTGGAGCTCCCCGGACACCCGCGTCTGGCACATCGTGGCCAGCCCCGTGAGCGTCAGCATGTAGAGCGACCCCAGCAGCAGCACCGCCACCGTCGCGAACCCCAGCGACGGGGCCAGCCAGTACGCCGCCGCCACCGGGCCGATGAGCAGCAGGCTCACCTCCAACAGCCGCGCCCGTCCCAGCCAGTCCGCCAGGGTGCCCGCGCTCAGCGCCGCCAGGAACGCGCCCGCGCCCTGCGCCGTCACCAGCATGGACGTGGCGCCCGCGTCCTGGCCAAACACCCGGATGGCCATCACCGGCGCCAGCGCCGTGAACGGGGCGATGCACAGCGCGATGGCCAGCGTGCCACCCATGGCCATCATCAGCGCCTCGTCCGCCCGCGCCACCTGGAAGCCTCGCGCGATGCCCGCCCACAGCCCCTCCGGCGACGCGGGCTTCGCGGCGGCCGGAGCCCCGCGCACGCCCAACAGCGACAGCATCACCGCGCAGAACGACAGCGTGTTGAGCAGCAACACATAGCCGATGTCCGCGTGCGCGATGAGCAGCGCCGCCAGCGCGGGGCCGCAGATGCGCCCCAGGTTGGCCTGGGCCGAGTTGAGGCTGAGCGCGCTGTGCAGGTCCTCCTTCGGCACCGATACGGCGATGAGCGCGGAGAACGCGGGCATGAACAGCGTCACCGCGCAGCCGTTGAGAAAGGAGATGACCGCCACCCACCGCACCGTCAGCCCGCCGGTGAAGGCCAGCGCCGCCAGCGTCCCCGCCAGCAG
>NZ_RAWL01001302.1:0-412 GCF_003668885.1 Corallococcus sp. AB049A
ACCAAGAACATCGGCCTGTTCGTTCTGCAGGAAAAGCAGTTCGGCCCGTTCAAGCTGGAACTGGGCGGTCGCCACGACCAGGTCAAGCTGGACCCGACCGGCGACTACCGCCGCCGCAAGTTCGACGCCACCAACCTGTCGGCCGCCGGTATCTGGAAGCTCAACGATGCGGTCGACCTGCGCATCGGCGTGGACAGCTCTGAGCGTGCACCGACCAATGAGGAGCTGTACGCCGCCGGTGCGCACATCGCCACCCGTTCGCTGGAAATCGGTGATGCCAACCTGAAGACCGAGCGCGGCCAACGCATTGAACTGGGCATCCACACCCACAGCGAGCGCCTGGACTTCTCTGCCGCGATCTACCAGACCAGGTTCAAGGACTTCATCTACCTGGCCGACACCGGCATCACCG
>NZ_RAWL01001303.1:0-412 GCF_003668885.1 Corallococcus sp. AB049A
CCTCCGGCTCGATCACATCGCCGGTGCCGCTGATGATCAGCGAGGTTTCCTTGTCGGCCACCGCCAACAGGGCTTCCAGCTTGCCGAGGCGGCGCTCGGTGCGCCAATCCTTGGCCAGTTCGACCGCAGCACGCTGCAGCTGGCCATGCTTTTCCAGCTTGGCCTCGAACAGCTCGAACAAGGTGAAGGCATCGGCGGCGGCACCGGCGAAGCCGGCCAGCACCTGGCCATCACGGCCGAGGCGGCGCACCTTGCGCGCGTTGCCCTTCATCACGGTGTGGCCCAGCGTGACCTGGCCGTCGCCGGCAATGGCCACGTGCTCGCCGCGACGGACGCAGACGATGGTGGTGGCGTGGAAAACGTTGGGGTTCTGACTGGGGTCCATGATGCCTCCGGGGTGACAGAACCAGAG
>NZ_RAWL01001304.1:0-412 GCF_003668885.1 Corallococcus sp. AB049A
CCGGTTAATCAAATGCTATACGATGCGCTGACTATGCTGCAGCATCGCGGGCAAGATGCCGCGGGTATTGTGACATGTCAAGATGGCCGTCTGTTTTTGCGTAAAGAAAATGGCATGGTGCGCGATGTGTTCATGACACGTCATATGATGCGTCTTGTCGGTAATCAAGGCATCGGGCATGTACGTTACCCAACAGCTGGTACGTCTAGCAGTGCGGAAGCTCAGCCTTTTTATGTCAATTCGCCGTATGGTATTACCTTGGCGCATAATGGTAATTTGACCAACGCAGAAGAGATTGCCAAAGAACTGTTTATGGAAGATATGCGCCATATAAACACCGATTCTGATTCAGAAGTTTTGCTCAATGTGCTAGCGCATGAAATGCAAAAACTCGGTATCCAGCATCCAAGTC
>NZ_RAWL01001305.1:0-412 GCF_003668885.1 Corallococcus sp. AB049A
CCTGAGCCATGGCCACATCCACCTGCAGGAGACGCTGTGCGACGACCTGCTGACCCGGATGCTCGCGCATCCGCTGGTCCAGGCCGCGCTCGTGTCCACGGCCAAGCCCGACGTCTACCCCGACTGCGAGGCGGTGGGCGTGGAGGTGTTCCGCAGCAAATGAGGCTCGCGCGCCGCGGCGGCACGCGCCATCATGCGGCTCTCCGATTCCGATGAAGCAACCAGGAGACATCACGCCATGCATCACTTCCCCGAACCCGCCGGCGACCGCCGCGCCACGGATCGCCGACAGTTCCTGCAGGCCGCCGGGGCGCTCGGCCTGGGCGCGGCCCTGTGGCCGGGCCTCGCCGCGGCGCAGCCGGCCTGGCCGACCAAGTCGCTGCGATTCGTCGTGCCGTTCGCGCCCGGGGGC
>NZ_RAWL01001306.1:0-412 GCF_003668885.1 Corallococcus sp. AB049A
CTCTCTCGCGGCATGACGGCGAAGTTGCCGCCGGCGCGTTCTGTGAAGATGATCGCTTCCCGACTCGCCGGGCAACGCCGGCGTTATCTCATTTCGTCGGGAGGCATTGCGTGAAGATCGTGATTCATCATGGCGGCAACAGCTCGCTCGCCGGCACACAAGCGACGTTTCATGACGGCGTCATCACGCTCGGGCGACGGCCCGGCAATACTATCACGTTCGACCCGCACCGCGACGGCATCGTCTCCGGGCATCATGCCGAGATTCGTGTAACCGCCAACCGCGTCACGATCCGCGACTTGGGTTCCGCGAATAAGACATTCGTCGATGGGCAGATGCTGGGAAGCGAAGAGCGCGAGCTGCGGTCGGGGAACATGATCGTGCTGGGAACCGATGGACCGATGTTGAAGCT
>NZ_RAWL01001307.1:0-411 GCF_003668885.1 Corallococcus sp. AB049A
TCTAAAAAGGCATTTCTGGCAAACTGTGGGAGACAATTTGCTATTAATTGCTGCTGGAAGACACACATACACTTGCGTAGACTGCAACGCGATATGTTTGTAATAGCCAGATTCTATGGATAACGAATCGCAACCGTTCATCTCGGCGACGGCTCCATCGACAACGACGGGGGAAGAAAAGGGATACATCAGCTTGTCTGCACACCACCGCAACTCAAGAGCGAAGGAAGAAGACATCAGAGAAGAAGGAAGAGAAGGAGAAGAAGAAGAAGAAGGAAGAGAAGAAGGAAGAGAAGGAGAAGATGATGAAGAAGAGGGAGGTAGAGGAGAAGAAGGTGTAGAAGGAGGAGGAGGAGAAGAAGAAGAAACGAATATAGAAATAATCCAATTACCGAACGATAGTGAAGAACC
>NZ_RAWL01001308.1:0-411 GCF_003668885.1 Corallococcus sp. AB049A
GTGCTGGGCGTGGTCAGGAATGCCGGAATGTCCAGCCCGTCGCGTGCCTTGTAGTAGACCAGCCGGGTGGTGCCCAGCGCGGCTGGCTGGATCTGCGGATAGGTCTTGGCCAGCAGGGTCAGCTTGCCGTCGTGCAGCAGGTGATACTCGGGCGGGTTGGAAGGGCCGGAGGTAGCCACCAGCACATTGGAAAGATCGGCGGTGTAGTCGACGATGCGGTAGCTCAGGCCTGTATCGTAGTTGGCGGTGTAGCGCTGGCCGTTCGCGGTATCGACCATCGCCAGCGGCTCCTGGCGGATGCCAAGCGCCTGGCGCAGCCCCTGGTCCAGGGCCTTCATGCGCGGAGAGGTCCACTGGATGTCGTCGCCGCGCGGACCGGCGTAGCCGATTCCCATGATCTCGCCGAAGGGT
>NZ_RAWL01001309.1:0-411 GCF_003668885.1 Corallococcus sp. AB049A
TAACGCAGTCATCCAACACGCTCAACACGGTGCGCAATACGCTGCAGTCGGCGATGTCTCTGCAGCAAAGCCTCCAGCAGTTGGACCCGTCGACCCTGGCGAACCTCTCTGGGCTGCCGATGGATCAGCTGAACCAGATGATGGGGCTGTACAGCCAGGTCAACAATACCTTGCAGGCCTACCAGTATCTGCAGTCGCAGATGCAGAGCTTTAAAGACGGTGTGCAATACACCGGCATGAGCCCGATGCAGTACCTGAAGACGCAGGCCTACGCTGCCCAGCGCTTGGGCGGGGCGTACCAGACCATTTACCAGGGCGAAATGAGCGCGTTGCAGAACGCAAACCAGCAGCAAACGGCGCTCCAGCAGTCGGTTGCCGCAATACCTGGCGTAACCGGTCAGGTCCAAGGAC
>NZ_RAWL01001310.1:0-411 GCF_003668885.1 Corallococcus sp. AB049A
GGATTACCGTGAAGTCGAGCCAACGGCCGAGGCCGCCATCGCAACGGTCGACCAATGGCTGGCCGGCCCTTCGCGTCCCGACGCGCTGGTCACCAGCAACAGCCTGCTGCTCATGGGTGCATTGAAGGCGGCACGCAGCGCCGGTCTCGCCATTCCAGGAGAGCTGGCGCTGGCAGGGTTCGACAACGAGCGCTGGACCGAGCTGGTCGAACCTGGCATTACCGTGGTCGAGCAGCCGGTTGAAGACATGGGGCGCGCTGCGATGTCGCTGTTGCTGGAACGCCTGCGCATGCCGGAGCTGCCCGTGCGCAGGCTGGTGATGACGGGAAGGTGCGTGGTGAGAGGGTCGACGGCTGGGCGATAGTCCGGCACCGGCCTGCGGCAGCCGCCAGATGTTGGCGGGTCATGCGT
>NZ_RAWL01000132.1:0-20034 GCF_003668885.1 Corallococcus sp. AB049A
GTTCCCGTCCCCGCGCCCGTCCCGGTCCCCACACCGGTGCGAGGCGGAAGGAACGCACGAAGCTCATTGAGCTCCGGAAGCAGCCGCAGCGGAGCGAGCGTCTCGAAGATGGCGGCGGCCTCTTCCCCCTCCGCCGCCGAATTCACCGCCGTTCCCGCCGGCAGCGTGCCGCGCACGTTCGCCTTGCAGCGGAAGTGCTGAAGCCCCACCGCCGCGGTGCCCGGGCTCGGCCGGTAGCCGATGTGCCCGAGCAACTTGGAGACGGAGTCCTCCAGGCGCGCGGTGACGAGGAAGCACTCCTCCGCCCACGCCTGCTGATACGTCCACAGCACATGCAGCGCGAGCGCCACGCTGTCGAGCAGCCCCCGCCCCAGGTCCACCGACGACGGCGCCGCGTACGCGAGCGGATTCCACGTGGGCGCTTCGTCCAGCCGGGAGAAGACGATGCGAGCCGACTCACCCAGCCGGGTGCGGAGCTGCTCATGCGTCAGCGCCTGGTGCGTGGAGGGAACGCGGCTCATCGCAGCCCTCCACACACCTGCACGGTGAGCACGCCTTCGGAGCCCGGCCAGTAGCCACCTCGAGCGGTGGCGACCTCCTCCGGCCCGATCGGAATGACGCCCGCCTCCAGCCGCTCCGGCGCATGAGGCTCCAGGCGGCGGAAGCGCTTCACCCGCACCGCCGTCACGCCCGGCACGCGCAACACCGCCTGGTACAGGTCCGCGAGCTGCACGTCGCCGTTCAAACCGGAGCGATCCGGATCCAACAGCCCGCCGTCTCCCGCGATGGCACCCACCACCGCGTCGTGCACCTGCTCCGCCTGCGAATGCGGCGCGGCGTCCACCTCCAGGTCCAGATCGAGCGGCACCCACCGGGGCGGCAGCGCCTCCACGTCCACCCCCAGCACCCGGATCTCCTCCAGCCGCCGGCGCACCCCGGCCCACCGGCGAAGCAGCTCGTCCCGGTCCAGCGTGTCCTCGTCGCGCAGCAACACCGTCACCCGGATGACCGTGCGCAGGTCGCGGATCACCGAGCGCGCCGAAGCCCCCGCGACCTCCGGCAACTGCTGGAGCATCCGCACGTAGTCATCGACGGTGACGGCGGACAGCGGCTGTGACACGCCCGCCGGTGCCCGGTAGCGGATGGAGTCGAGCGACTCCGCGTCGCGTCCGCCCACCGCGGGCAATGGATTGTCCACGCGCACCAGCAGGCGCAGGTCGTCCATCGACCGGGCCAGCAGCTCGCCCGCGGACGCGGAGCGCTGCGGATCCAACGGCACCTGGAGCAGCCGCGTGAGCACGCCCTCCCCCACGTTGCCCACCGTCCCCAGACCAATGCGAAGCGACAACCCCAGCGCCGTCTCCCGGGGAGGCAACGCGGCGCCGTTGATGCCATCGCCCCAACGCAGGCTGGCCCCCCCCGTGGGCGTCGCGCGGAGCACGAACACCTCATCCCCCGGCCCCTGCACGGACAGGTCCTCCACCAACGTCCACGGGTCGTCCTCCACGCTCACCTGGAGCTGGGGCGTCCCGCGCCGCGATTCATCTCCTGGCAGCGGATACCCGGAGGCCTGGACACTGACCGGATGGAACGGCAGGGCGAACTCGCGCGCCGCACCGCCATCCACGACGGGAGACAGCAGCGCGCGCCACTGCGCGAGGCTCCGGGCAAACGGCTCCGCCGAGTCCGCCTCGAAGCCCTCGGGGAGCGGCGACACCGGCAGCCCATGATGCGCGGGCACCCCATTGCCCAGCACGGCCGCGCGAGGCCCGGGCGCGGGGTCCCCAGGTGCCAGGAACGCCTCCGGCGCGAACCTGCGCGGATCCCACCCGACGAACGTCCTATCCGTGGCGAGCGTCACGGACGTCACGCGCACCACGTGTCCGCCCTCGCCGCGTCCCCGGTAGAGGATGAGCCACCGGCCCACCTCCAGCTCCGGATACAGGCCCGCGAGCGTGGCCCCGGTGTCCCCCGGCTGCACGGACTCCGCGAGCGTCACGGATTCCAGCCGGGGGAAGTACGACAGCGGCGACTCGGTGACGAACACCAGCGAGTGCTCGTCCGTGGAGACATTCGCCACCAGCGTCTCGGCTGGAATCTCCAGCACGCCGCCCCCGGTGAGGAACTCCAGCGCGGTGGTGCCCGGAGGAAGCGCGGACAGGTGCAGCTCCTCCAGCCGCTCCTGCACCAGCGCCGCGAGCGCCACCGGATCCAACCGGAACCGCAGCATCACCGTGGCGGAGAGCCCCGGGTCCGGCACGTAGTCCAGACCCCTCGCGTGGTCCTCGACGGAGCGCCGCAGCCGGGCATCCTCCAGGAAGCCTTCCACCACGGCGCGCTCCTGCTGGTACGCCAACGAGTCCAGCTGCGCGGCCACGGCCTCCAGCAACATGGTCGTGAAGTCCGCGGGCCCCCGGTCCTCCCACGGCGCCATCACCGTGCGAGCCCGCTCCAGCATCACCGCCAGCAACGACTGCGCGTCACGGGCCTGGTAGTCCACCAGCGCCCCGGGCGCGGGCCGCTCCGGAGCCGCGAGCCACGGACGCGGCTGCGGATCCCGCACGTCACAGCCCGGCACCACGTCCGGAGCCCAGGCCCCCACGAACGGCGCCGGATCGCGAGGCCCATCCCCCGGCACGGGCACCGCCGCGCGAGAGATGGCCACATCCGGCACCAGTCGAAGGTCCACGCTCTCCGGAGGCGGCAGGCTCCCCGTGAGCAGCGCTGGAGGGACCTCGGGAGTCCCCGGCGTCCGGTACGGCAGCGGCCCCACTTCCAGGAACGGCGGGCCCGCGCCCTGAGCAAAGAGCGCGGGCGAAGCGGACAGCTCCGCGTCCGTCTCCAGCACGAAGGGCGCGCCCACGATGGCCGTGAAGAGCGAGTCGTAAGCACGAATCTCGCCCGGCCCCAGCCGCAGCCCATGCGCATGCCGGTGCCAGGTGAGCTGCGCCAGCAGCAGCTGCTCCGCCTGCAACCAGCCCGCGTGCACCGACGTCCAGGCCTCGGTGCGCCGGATCAGCGCCGTGCGCAGCCCGCCCTCCACCTGCAGCGCGGTGCCGGTGATGACGAAGAGGGAGCAGTCCTCGACGGCAATCTCTCCCGGTGTGCCTTCATCCAGCACCGGCTCCAGGCCCCCCAGCGGCGCGGCCACGTGCAGCCCCACGACGTCCGCGTCCGAGGGGAACTCCGGCAGCGTCAGCGGTCCCACGACCGAGGCCGACAGCGAATCCAGCGCGGCGCTGAGCCAGTCCGACCACGACGCCGCCGGCTGCGCGGACACCGGAACCGGCGCCGCCGCGACACGGCTCACCTCCACGTCGCGCACCCCCACCGGCTCCAGCGAAGGCCCGCCCAGCACCCGCAGGCCCGTGGCGCGCGTCCCGCCGGTGACGTCCTCCACCTGGCCCATGGCCACTTCCATGCTCCGCCCGCCCAGCGCGAGCGCCCCCATCAGGAACGCCCCCGTCACCCGCTGCACGGTGAAGCCCCGCACCTGAAGGGCGCCCGCCGAAGCCACCACGAGCCCGGCGCTCCACTGCGCCCCGGACGCAGCCACGTCGCTCACGGACACGTCCACCAGGGACATGCCCTCGCCCTCCTCCCGAGCCACCAGCACCCGCGCGCCGGTCGCGCTCGCTCCGGACACCTGCGACACCGTGAGCCCGGACAGGTCCGCGCGGGTGAAGCCCGCCAGCTCCAGGCCCGTGCCCGTCGTCGTGCCCGTGACGTCGTGCACCGTCACGTCCGCCCACTGCGAAGCCTGGCAGACCGCCCGCACGCCGAAGGCCTCACCCACCGTGGCCTGCACCGCATCCACGGACAGGCCCGTCACGCGGGCCTCCGCCGCCAGCAGCCGCAAGCCCGTGGCCTCCTCACCCTTCGCCCCCGTCACCGTCAGCGAACCAATGACCACCGTGCCATCCGGCGTCTCCACGCTCACCGCCGCGCAATCCCCCGACGCCGTGGCGCTCACCGTGACGTCCAACACCTCGACCCGCGCGCCCAGGAGGACCAGCCCCGCGTCCACCGCCACCACCGTCACGCCCGACAGCCCTGTGAAGAGCCCGGTCATCTCCAGCGTCCCGCCATCCAGCCGCAGCGACACTCCCAGGCCGCCCGTGAGCCGCAGCGCATGCGCGGGCGTACCGACGACAGCGTCCGTGGTGAGCACGCCCTCGCCCACGGGGAGCACCCACTCCACCTCGCCCGGAGGCGTGGTCTGCAACGCGGCCTGCGCCGCCCCCAGCGACGCCTCCAGCGGCAAGGTCAGCAGGACCCGGGCACTCACGGCGGAGCCTCCAGGTCCCGGCGGAACAACTCCGCTTGCGCCTCACCCGTCGCCAGCAGCGTGTAGAGGATGTCCACGTAGAGCGTCGCGTCCTCGGCGCTCACCTTCACCGCGTCCAGGCGCACCTGGTCGCGCATGAACTCCTGCACGTTGAGGCGGATGATGTACTCGGCCGCGGCGGCGGCCTCCGGGCTCGCGGCTCCGAACACCATCCGCTGCACGCCGCATCCGAAGCGCGGACGGTTCACCCGCTCCCCGGGCAGCGTGAAGAGCAGCTGCTCCAGTTGCTGACGGATGACCTGCGCGGACCCCACCGTGCGCGGCGTGCCCAGGTCTCCCAGCTGGAAGGGGAAGTGCAGGCCGCGCCCCATCACGCCACCCCGTTGAGCGCGTCGCGAGCCAGGTCCACGTCCACCTCGTAGCGGGCCAGCGCCTCCGCCCACACCCAGCGGTGACGCGCGCCGCGCACGTACCAGGTGCCGTCCATCAGCTTGCCCGCCCCCACCAGCCCCACCGGACGCCGGGCGCGCAGGATGCGTGCGTAGCGCAGCCCCTGCACCGTGCCGTTCGCCTCCGCGAGCCAGTCCGCCTCGCGGTAGTCCGACCACGCCAGGTTCTCCACCTCCGGCACTTCGTGCGGCACGTCCACGTACTGCAGGCCCACCGCCTTCGTCTGGGGCCGCTTGGGCAGCACCGCCGCCATGCGGGCCTTGAGGATGTCCGCGCGGCTGGTGGGCCCCATGCGGGGAAAGCGCGGGGCCGTCACCGTGGCGGAGCGGATCCGCCGCGTGCGCTCGTCGATGTGCTCGCCATGCAGCTCCGTGGGCCGGTGGCTCTCCCAGCGCGCCTTGAGCTCGATGACGGACGGCGTGGAGCGGGGAATCAGCGACAGGTCCGGCTGCTTCGGGCCATCCGGCCGCGGAAGGTGGAAGTGGCCCACGCACTCAAGCGCCGCGTTGGCCCCCGCGCCCACCGGGCCCTGCTTGCGCTCCACGAAGGCCTCATACCCGTTGCGCCGGGCCAGCCACCGGATGAGCGACGCGTCCGTGCCGCGCTGGAGCACCACCGCGCGGTCCGGGTCGCGCACCGGCGCCGTCTCCTGCACGTCCAGCGCGAAGCCATACTCCCCGTAGAGCTGCCGCACGATGCCCGCGTCGGACAGGCCGCTGAACGAACGCGTGCGCTCCTCCAGGTGCATCAGGCACGACGCGTCCAGCCCGTACACCTCCAGCGACGAGTCCGGCACGCGCGACGGGCCGAAGTACGGCTCCACCGCGGTGATGTAGCCGTCGAACACCACCTCCTGGACGTCCGGCGCGTCGCTGTCCGGAGCCCCCAGCCCGAAGCTGATGGTGACGCGCTTGAGCAGCGCGAAGCGCCCGTCCGCCAGCGCGTCCCAGTCCCCCGCGTCCGTGGGCGCCATGTCCAGCGACAGGTGGAAGGACGACGCGTCGTCGGTGCGCTCGTCCACCTCCAGGCGGGACACCCGGCCGCGGGCGTCCGTCATGGGCTGTCCGTCGATCCACAGCTGGAGGAACGCCGCGCGCTGGTCCGCCATCAGGGCTTCTCCGGAATGAGCAGCACCGTGCCCGGCTCCAGCAGCGCCTCGGGCTCGAAGGTGGGGTTGGCGTCCACGATGCGCCACGCCTGGAACGGGTCGCTGAAGTAGCGCTGCGCGAGCAGGTCCAACCGGTCCCCCGCCACCACCTTGTGGAGCAGCGACGTGGGCACGCGCGGCGCCACGCGGGGCACGTACAGCGACACCGAGGCGCCCTCCGGCCCCAGCGGTACCGTGTACGTCGGCAGGTCCTTGTTTCGCGAGGAAGGGTCGCTCATGGCCGTCCCGTCAGCTCGCCCCGTCGAGCTTCACCTGCGGCGCCAGGGCCTGCGCGATGAGGGTGCTCGCGTCCGCGCCCTTCACCGCCGCCAGGTCCTCCATCCGCAGACGCAGGTCGCGCAGGTTGGCGAACGCCTGGGCCACCTTGTTGTTCGCCGCGTTCTCCCCCACCTCCAGGATGCGCATGCGCAGGTCCACCTCCGCGCGCAGCGGGTAGAGCGCCGGATCGAACCGCTGCTCAACGATGGTCATCCCGGTGATGACCACCGGGAACGTGCGCGGCCCCAGCATGAGCAGCAGCTCCGTGGGGTTGAGCGAGACGAGCTTCGTCGCGGGCTTCTTCTCCTCCTCGCCCGTCTGGTCCTTGCCCAGCGCCATGCCCTCCAGCATGGCCAGCTCCGGCAGCACGCCCTGGGTGCCCTCCCCCTTCGTGTCGCGCAGCAGCGCCTCCGTCACGTCGAAGACGAGCTTGAGGGCAATCGTCTCGCTCTTGGCGTGCAGGCCACCGCCGCGCTGACCGTCGGTGAGGACCTTGGTCTGCTCGGGCGTCTTGCCGGGCTTGGTCTCCCACTGGCCCGCGCGCGTGCGCGTCACCGTCTCCGGGTTGTACTGGAAGCGCAGCGCGCGCACGCCCGGTTCGGACTTCTTGTCATCCGCCGACGTCGGCAGCGTCACCAGCATGCCCTTCTGGAGCTGCTGATCAAACGCGATGAGCGTCGGGTCCAGGTTGCGGGTCATCCGTTGCCCCGGATGCCGGACGGCTCGCGCTGGGCGAGGCTCCGGGCGATGGCTTCGTTGTTCTTGTCCATCAGCGCCACCACCGTCTGGCTGAACAGCTTCACGAGCTCCTTCGGGTTGTCCGGGACGCTGCGCAGCATCCACGCGAGCTCACGCTCCAGCTCGCGGCGGGTGAGTCCGACCTGTCCTTGCACCGGGGGTGGGGCCATGGCGTGTGCGTCCTTCCGTCGTCAGCTCCAGCCATCCACCAGCGGACGGCCTTCCAGCTCGTTGCGAAGCAGCTCCAGGTAGCGCCACCGCCGGGCGCGGGGCAGCGCCAGGATGTCCGCCTCCGACCAGTGGTAGTGGAAGGCCAGCACGTGCACCTCCGTCTCCAGCCGCGCCGCGCCCCCCCGCAGCTCGCGAGTCAGCAGCGCGAACGGATCCAGCTCCAGCTCCAACCACGCGGAGCACTTCGGGCACCGGGCCAGGAGCCCCAGGTCCGGAGCGGACGTCCCATCCGCCAGCGCCAGCGCGACCGCGTGCCGTGAACGCGCGGGCAGCCCCAGCCACGACGAGGGCGTCAGCGCCCGTCCGTCCACCACCACCAGCCGCGACCACAGGAGCGCGGCGCGCTCCGCCCGGCTGCCCTGCGCGTCCGCGAGCACCGCGTCGTCCTCGCCCGTCGGCTCACGCACCTCCGCGGTGCCTTCCGGCAGCGCGACGGTCAGCACCTCCGGTGCATCCAGGGGCCGCTCCGGCGACAGCGCGGAGAGCCGCACGTCCACGTCCGCGACGGCCTCGCATCCAGGCGCCGGGCAGCGCGCCACCAGCGTCAAGCGGTCCCCATACAGCCGGGCCCGCAGGTGCAGCGCCAGGTGGTGCCGGTCTCCCCGCGTGAGGCACGCCGCCAGCGACGCGTCGACGCGCGGATAGTCCCCCAGCCGCGCCAGGCACGCCGCGAGCAGTTCGCTCACCGCGCGAGGCCCCGGGCGCTCGCCGGCCTGGGCCAGCGACCACTCCTCGCGGCCGGTGAGCGCGCGCAGCTCGCCCTGACGGTGACAGCGGCCGTCCTCGTCGAAGAGGCCGTGCGGCAGGAGCACCGGGATGGGAGGATCGAGGAGCACGTCAGACCACCGCCTCCAGCGTGAAGCCCTCGTGGTTGACCTCGCAACTCTCGATGAGGATCTCGTTCGCCTCCGCGGCCAGCTCCGACATCGCGGTGAACTTCGAGACCCACGCGTTGCGCAGCACGAACTTCTTCACCGCGCGGTTGAAGTCCAGGTCGTAGACGAGGATTTCGACGGTGCGCCGGTAGTCCGGCTCGGCGGCGCGGAAGCCGGGCGTGGCCTCGTGGCGGATGAGCTGGAGCGCCCAGTCCCGGAACGTCGTGTCCTGCGTGAGCCCCGCCTCCAGCGTGATGGGCTCGTAGTGCACGCGGCCCGGGGACAGCTCGTCCACGGAGGACGGGCTGTTGCCGGAGCGGAACTTCACCACCTCCACGGTGCCGGTGATGCCGGAAATCTTCCGGCACGCGGCCACCTCGATGTTGTTGAAGAGCACGCGGAAGTTGAAGTTGCGGTACGGGTCGCGCTTCGTGGACTCGACGAATCGGGGCATGGCATCACTCCTCGAAAAGGGGACGTCAGGGCGTCGCGGGCAGGGACAGCACGGGCCGGGGCACCGGCTCCCAGCCCTCGTGGGTGAGCTCCAGCGACAGGAGCGCCACCTCCCCCGCCATGGCATCCAGCTTGGGCAGGGCGTGGAACTTGGACACCCACGCGTTGTGCACGTGGAAGCTGCGGATGCGCGCCTCCATGCCGCCGGGCGCGGGCACGGCCGTGGGGTGCGCGTATGCGTCCCACACGTCGATGAAGAGGTCGCGCTTCACCGGCTCGCCGGGCGCCTTGCCGGTGCGCGCGAACTCCAGCACCGCGCGAGCCCAGCGCTCCAGCGAGTCATCCAGCGCCAGCCCCTGCTCCAGCACCAGCGGCTCCCACGTCACCTTGTGGGGCTGGGCGTAGCGGTGCAGGTTGTTGCCGCCCTCCCACGTCTCATGGGCGCCCACGCTGACGGACAGGCCGGACACGGTGCGCACACCGGCCACGTAGTCGCCGGCCCCGGACGTGCTCATCCGGAGCCGGAACTGGAAGGTCCGCAGCGGGTTGCGGGCGTTGGCGGGGACGGGCGTGGGCATCAGGCCGCCAGCAGGCTCTTCTGGCTGATTTCAATCACGACGAACTCCGCGGGCTTCAGCGGCGCGAAGGCCACCTGCGCGGTGACGATGCCCGCGTCCACGTTCTCCTGCGGGTTGGTGCTCCGGTCGCAGACGACGCTGAAGGCCTCCTCGGGCGTGCTGCCCTGGAAGGCGCCCTGCCGGAACAGGCCCAGCATGAAGGACTCGATGGCGACGCGGATGCGGCCCCACAGCTCCTCGTCATTGGGCTCGAACACCGCCCACATGAGGCCGCGCCGCAGGGACTCCTTGAGGAAGAGCGCGGTGCGGCGCACCGGGATGTAGCGCCACTCGGGGTCGGGCGACAGCGTGCGCGAGCCCCACGACACCAGCCCCACGCCGGGGAACTGGCGCAAGCAGTTGAGGCTCACCGGGTTGAGCTGATCCTGCTCCGCGTCGATGACGGGGTACTGGAGGCCCAGCGCACTGGCGAGCGACGCCTCGATGCCGGCGGGCGCCTTCCACACGCCGCGCGTGGTGTCCGTGCGCGCGAAGAGGCCCGCCACGTGGCCGGACGGAGGCACCAGCCGCGTGGGGTTTCGGCCCACGCCCACCGGGTCCGCCACGCGGATCCACGGGTAGAACATGGCCGAGTTCTTCGAGCGCGAAGGCAGGCCCTCCACGAACTGCTTCGCGTCGTCCGGCAGCACCGCGAAGTCCTTGTCCACGCCGCCGGGGCCGTCCGCGAGGAAGAAGCAGTCCCCCCGGTTGTCGCAGTACGCGACGCCCGCGGCGATGAACGACACCTCGTTCTTGCCGGGCAGCGCGATGATGTTGACGTCCTCCGTGTCCAGCGCGTGCAGGCCCGTGCGCAGCTTCGCGTCGCCCGCGAAGTCGGACGAGTCCAGCAGGCCCGTGCCGTCATCGCCGCCCAAGAGCCGCAGGTTCGTCGCCGCCACCGGTCGCACCGAGGGGTTCGCGGGCGAGTCGTCGGAGTAACCCCGGGCACGCGGCGCGAAGCCCAGCGCCCGCAGCATGGTGGGCACCGTGGGCTGGAGCGTTTCGCTGATGGCCAATTGGAGCCCATCGAAGGACTCCGCGCCCAGGCCCGCCGTCCCGGCCGCGGGCGTGCCGGTGAAGCCGCTGGCGGAGAGCGACAGCGTGGAGGTGCCCGCCGCCGTGGCCAGGCCCGTGATGACGGTGTTGCCCTGCGCGTCCGTCACCACCGACGCGACCTTGCCGGCCAGCGCCACGCTCAGCGAGTGGTTCAACTCCGCGGGCGTCACCGCGCCGGCATTCGCCGCGAGGATGGGGATGGGCACCACCGTGGTCGCACCCGGCGAGCCCACGGTGACCTTGGCGTCCTCGGGGTCCAGGTCATACGTGGCGCCCGCGGGCTTGGGGATGGTGAGCGTGGGCCCGGTGGCCACCTTGAGGGAAATCTCCGGTGAGTCCGTGCCGCCAATGACGAACGTGTTGCCCAGGCCCGCCGAGGTGACGGCCTGGGTGAGGAAGGTCTTGAGCTCCGTGGCGGTCAGCTGCGCGCGGCCGTTGACGAACGCCGCGCCCGGCACGGCGGCCACCACCAGGGCCTGCGTGATGGAGACGTCCAGCGTCGTGCGGGGCAGGTCCGGCTGGGCTTCATCCCAGGTGGAGACCTGGAGCTTGCCGCCGTCGAAGAGGCTGTACTTCGTGCCGGACAGCACTGCGGCCTTGAGCTTGGGAGGCACGCCGGGGACGAGCACCGCGCCCGGCGCCCGAGCCGCCAGCGCCGCCTGGAACTCGTCACGCACGCGGATGTAGCGGGAGATGTCGTTGATGCGGTCGCCGACGTAGTCCTCGCTCGCCGGGTCCATGCGCACGTCCTCGAACGTCTCCAGCCGGCGCGTGGCTCCCGCTTCCGTCCACATCACCTCCACGCGGAAAGCCTCCGAGGGGAAGTTGATGGAGTCGCTCACCTGGACGCGGAGATAGCCGGACCACTCGCCCGCGCCCCGGGCCAGGAACGTGAGGGCGTTGAGGCCGCCGCCCACGCGAGCGGCCAGGGACGAGGACACGCCGGCCACCGCGTCCGAGGGCAGCACGCGCACGACGTACGCGCGGCGTCCCCCGGAATCGAAGAAGGCCTCCACCGCCTGCGCGACGAGGCCCGCCTCACCGGGCTCGTGGCCGCCGAAGGCGCGCTCGTACTCGGCGAAGCCGGTGACGAACTGGGCCAGGGCCGGAATGCCGCGCGCCGTGCGGCCGACGAACGCCGCCGTGGACGTGCCCACCCCTTCGATGGGGCGCGCACCGGCACTGATTTCCTCCACATAGACGCCCGGATGCAGTCGCTCAGCCACGTTCATCCTCCTGGGTTCAGATGGTCCCGCGCCTGGCGGTATCGACTTCGGTGACGGAAGTGCCCGGGTGGCCGCTGGCGCCGCGAGAGGCCCCGCGCGCGACGGGGTCCACCTGGGGTTTCTCGACGAGGCGCGCGGTGGTGCGCGCGTTCGGCTCGTCCATCAGCGCGGAGACCCGGTAGTCCACGCAGCAGCGGTACAGGTGGTTCAAGAGATCGTCGCGGCGGCGCAGCTGGGTCTGGAAGAAGAAGCACTCCTCCTGGAACACGAGCGTGCGGCCCCGGGGCCACGCGCCCTCCACGGGCTTGCTGAGCGTCACGCGGTCGCCGTCCACGCCCAGCACCAGCGCCTGGAAGCGCTGCTTGCCCACGCGGAAGCCGTCCTCGCTCGCGCCCAGCACCACCACGTCGCCCGGCCTGAGGCGCGAGGCCGCGGTGACGGAGCGGCGCAGCGCCGGATCCAACGGCCCCACGGGCTCCGCCACCAGGTGCAGGTGGTCCACGGTGAAGTCCAGCGGCGTCCCCGCCGGGTCCCCCAGCGTGAGCACCATGTCGCTCGCGGCGACGGTGATGCCCGGAGCCGCGACCGGCGGCGAGGGCGTGGCCTCCGCGTCCTGGAGCGGCTGCTGCGCCCCATCCGCCGACAGCCACACCACGCCCTCCCCCGCCTCCAGCCGCGCATGCAAAGCGACGCCGGCCTCCAGCCGCTCCGCCGGGAGCCGCCAGCGCGTCTCCGCGACCTGCGTGCCGCTGGACCGAGCGAGCGTCGCGGTGGCCACCACCTCGCCCATGAGCCGAGTGCCCACCTGCTCATAGCGGACGATGAGCCGCAGCACGGGCTGCGCCTGCGCCATCAGCACGGCCACCGGCAGCGTCTGGCCCGCCACCGCGCCAGCGGCGACGCGCAGCCCCAAGGACAGCGCCAGCCCGTCCGGAGCCGGATTGTCGGCGTGGAACGGATCCGCCACGGCGGGCATGGGGTAGACGAGCACGGAGGCGGTGCCGGTGCCGGACAGCCGCAGTCCTCCGGAGTCAGGCAGGAAGGACGCGCCCGGCGCCAGGTCCACGCGTCCGCCGCGAGCGCGCTCCAGGCTCGCGTCACTGGACTCCAGGTGCGCCAGGGACAGGAGCGTGGTGGGCTCGCCGAGCGTCAGGAGGCGGACCGCCGTGGCGCCGTCGGTCACATCCTCGGCCAGGAGCGACGGGCGCAGGACCATGTTCCCGCGCGTGGGGATGGAGAGCGCGACCGTGTCCATGATGGACGCCAGGTCCCCCTGCGAACCCGCCCACACGTCCACCTGCACGTCGATGGCCATGGCCTTGGGCGCGCGAATCCTGCTGAGGAACGTCCGGCCCTCCTGCGAGCGCTCCGGAGGCTCCAACCCCAGAGGCCCCGCGATGCTGCCGGCCACCGGCAGCACCTCCACGCTGGAGCGGAACGCCATCGACGCGATGCCCGGATCGGAGCTGATCGCGAGCCGGCCGCCCTCCACGTCCCAGCGCGCGGCGACGGCGCCCAGCGCCTCCAGCATCAAGGGGTCCGCGAGCGGCGCCCCTGAAGGCTCCTGGAAGAGCCCCCCGGAGAGCGCATCCGCCAGCTTCGCGTTGATGGCCGCCGTTACCGAAGGCCCCGTCGCGGTGGAAGCAAACGAACCGCCCGGCAGGCCCGTGAGGGTGACGGTGGCGCGGCCGTCCAGGCGCAGCATGAGCGAGCCATTGGGAGGCACGCTGTCCACGGGAGCGCGAGGCTTGCCGACGACGTGGCCCGGGACGCGGACGGTGGCGACGCCGGTGCGGCCGTTCTCACGCTCGGGTTCGGAGAAGAGGCCCAGCGGACCGACGACGGACAGGAACGGCACGCGTGAAGGCCGGTAGCCCTCGTCCACGTAGCCATGCGCGGCAAAGACACGCACGTCGCCGCTGCGCAAGGCCAACCGGCCCTGCCACAGCAGTCCACTGAGGATCTCGCGAATCACGCGACACGACCCTCTGGGGCAACGCCATGTCTGGCTTTAAACCAATGCGTCACGGCACCCCCCGGCACCTGCGACCCGCGAAGGGCGGCGACAATGAACCAGGAGCTCCGCCGGCGTCAACACTGCACGCATGTATTGATTTGGGTTTTTGTGTGTCTATTCCGACGGCATTCCCACCCTGGCGGGAGGGTTTGACGGGGTGGTTGTCCGCTGTGCCGCAAACCATCTTTCGCGGCAAGGGAGCGGCGGATGCGATTCGTGGACTTCGTGGACCTGGCCGCTCAGCTGTTCGAGGGCGCGGGCGTGGTCGTGATGGTGGTGGGGGCGGCGGTCTCCGTGGCGCTCGCCCTCCGGGACGCACGCGGGCCGCTGCGGGCGAAGGCGTACCGGCAGCTCCGTCACTACCTGGGCCGCGCCATCCTGCTGGGATTGGAGCTGCTCGTCGCGGCGGACATCATCCGCACGGTCGCCCAGTCGCCCACGCTGCGGCAGGTGGTCATCCTGGGCCTCATCGTCCTCATCCGGACCTTCCTCAGCTTCACGCTGGAGGTGGAGATCGACGGACGGTGGCCCTGGCAGTCACCGCCTCGCGGCAAGGACGAAGCCGGTCCACCGGGCGCTTGAGTGGGCGCTGTCTGCCGTTGGGTGCCAGCCAGACAGAGGCTGCGCCCCCGGGCGGATGCGGGCTGCCCACCCTCGCGGGGGATGCACACCCTCCAGGTCAGGCCACTTCCATGGTGGGAAGCGGCGTCACGGGGCCCTGCCTCCAAGCTCGCCGGGAAGGGTCGGGGTCAAAGGAGGCGTGCGTGGAGAGCCCCAGCGCAAGCTTCGACCCGGAGACCCGCGAGCCCCTCACCGACGAGCACTCCCGGCTGCTCCTCGAGACGCTGGTGGCCAGCACGCCCGTGGGGCTCGCGGTGGTGGACCTGCGGCAGCGCTTCGTCCAGGTCAACGACGCGCTCGCGGCCATCAATGGCATCCCCCGCGCCGCCCACCTGGGCCGCAAGGTGCAGGAGATCGTCCCGGAGATGTGGCCCACGCTGCGTCCCCAGTACCAGCGCATCCTGGACGGCGGGGGCGCGCAGACGCTGGAGGTCAGCGGCGTCACCTCCAAGGAGCTGGGCGTCGAGCGCCACTTCCTCGTCAGCTACTACCCCGTGCGCACGAGCGCGGGAGCCCTCCTGGGCATCGGCATCATCGTGGTGGAGGTCACCGAGCAGCGCAGGGCCCACGACGCGCTCCTGGCCAGCGAGCAGCGCTACCGCTCGCTGGTGGAGGCCCTGGCGCAGCCGGTATGGACCACCAACGGCCGCGGCGAGGTGGTGGAGCCCGCGCCGCGCTGGATGGAGTTCACCGGCCAGACGCACGCGGAGCACCTGGGGCTGGGCTGGCTCGCCGCCATCCATCCGGACGACCGCAAGCGGGTGGTGAGGGGCTGGGTGGAGTCCCTGCGCACGAAGACGACCTACCGGGGCGAGTTCCGCCTGCGCTACCACGCCGGGGGCTACCGGGACGTCGTGGGCCGGGCCGTGCCCGTGTTCGGGAAGAAGGGCGCCATCCGCGAATGGATCTCCACGGCGGAGGACATCACCGAGCGCAAGCACGCGGAGGCCCAGGCGGAGAACGAGCGCGCGAGGCTGCGCTCCGTGCTGACGAGCGCCCCGGCGTCCATCGCCATCCTCTCCGGCGAAGAGCAGGTCTTCACGCTGGTGAACCCGCTCTACAAGGCGCTGTCCGGGGGCGTGGACCTGATGGGGGCCTCCATCAAGGGCACCGATGACGCCCGGGCCGCCGAGTACTCGCGGTTGCTGGAGAAGGCCTACACCCAGGGAGAGCCCTTCATTGAGAAGGAGGTCCCCATCACCACCGACTTCCAGAATACCGGCGTGGAGTCGACGCGGCGGTTCGACGTGGCGTACCAGCCGCTGCGCGACGTGAAGGGCCAGGTGGACTCCGTGTTGTCCTTCGCCATCGACGTGACGGAGCGGGTGGAGGCACGCAAGAAGCTGGAGGAGTCCGCCGCGTCCCTGAAGAACCAGCAGCGCTGGCTGGAGGCGGTGTTGGATCGGACGCCGGTGGCGATGATCCTGGTGGAGCCCCAGACGGGCCGCGTCGTCTTCGCGAACCAGGTGGCCCGGAGGATGGCCGGCGGCGACTTCCCCGGGGGCCTGAGCGAGGAGGCCTACAACCGGGGTGAGTACCACTTCACGGACGAAGCGGGCCGGGTGCTGAGCCTGGAGGAGATCCCCGGCGTCCGCGCGGTGAGAGGAACACCTGTGCACGGCGAGCCGGTCATCTGGCACACGCCCACCGGGCACTACTCGCTGCTGGTGGAAGCGGCTCCCCTGCCCGCCCAGCACGGCCACGACGCGGCGGTCCTCCTGGCGCTCCAGGACGTCACCGAGCTGCGAACGACCCAGGCCCAGCTCCAGCACGCCGTCTCGCTCCGGGACGAGTTCCTGACGGTGGCGTCACACGAATTGAAGACACCGCTGACGCCGTTGCAGCTGAAGCTCCAATCCCTGGTCCGGGACGCGCAGGCTGAACAGACCCTGGAGGCGCTGAGGGCGCGGGTGGTGAAGACGGCGGAGACCATCTCCGGACAGGTCCGCAAGATGACCACGCTCATCAACGACCTGCTGGAGGTGACGCAGCTCACGGGCCCCGCCGCGCCGTTGCAGTTGGAGGATGTGGACCTGGCGGACGTGGTGCGCACCGTGGTGGAGCGTTTCCAGGCCCAGGCCACGAAGGCGGGCTGCAAGGTCATCATCGACGCGGAACCGGGAGCGGTGGGCCGCTGGGACCGCCACCGGCTGGAGCAGGTGGCGAGCAGCCTCTTGTCCAACGCGCTGAAGTACGGCCCCGGGCGCCCGGTCACGCTGCGAGTGGAGCGGGACCGGGGCCGGGCCAGGCTGAGCGTGAGGGACGAAGGCATCGGCATCGCGCCAGGAAGCCTCCAGGCCATCTTCGAGAAGTTCACCCGGGCCGTGTCCACCCGGCACTACGGTGGCCTGGGCCTGGGTCTCTTCATCACGAGGCAGATTGTCGAAGCCCACCACGGAACCCTGCGCGCGGTCAGTCAACCCGGGCAGGGCGCGACGTTCATCGTGGAGCTGCCCATGGTCTGAGCCGCTCCCCCAACGCGTCACCAGGACACCGAGCGCCATCTCACACAACGCCCGGCCCCAAGACGGAAAGCGGCCCCTGGAGACACCCAGGGGCCGCGAAACTTCACGATTCCTACCGCCGCGCCGGAGGCACACCGTTCTCGCCGTACAGGTAGGCCTGCAGCGGCTTCACCGCGAGGTCCGAGCGCTTCAGCGACTCCAGCGCGCCCACCGCCATGCGCGCCGCCTGCACCGTCGTGTAGTACGGCACCGAGTGCATCAGCGCCTCACGGCGGATGGAGAAGCTGTCCGCGATCTCCTGCTTGCCGAAGGTGGTGTTGATGACCAGGACGATCTCCCCGTCGACGATCTTGTCGACGATGTTCGGCCGGCCCTCCTTCACCTTCTGCACCCGCTGCGACTCGATGCCCTTCGTCTGCAGGTAGTCGTGCGTGCCCGCCGTCGCCGTCAGGCTGAAGCCCATCGACCGCAGGCGCCGGGCCAGGTCCACCACCGCCGGCTTGTCGTCGTCCTTCACGGAGATGAACACCCGGCCCGTCTTGGGCAGCTTCACGCCCGCCGCCAGCTGGCTCTTCGCGAACGCGGACGCATAGTCCTCCGCCAGGCCCATGACCTCGCCCGTGGACTTCATCTCCGGGCCCAGAATCACGTCCACCCCGGCGAAGCGCGCGAACGGGAAGACACTCTCCTTCACCGCCACGTGCCGGAACTCCGGCTCCTCCGTGCGGCCCAGCTCCTTCAGCGTCTTGCCCACCATGCAGAGCGCGGCGATCTTCGCCATCGGCATGCCCGTCGCCTTGGAGATGAACGGCACCGTGCGGCTCGCTCGCGGGTTCACTTCCAGGATGTAGATGTTCTTCCCCTGGATGGCGAACTGCACGTTCATCAGGCCCACCACGCCCAATTCGCGCGCCATCGCGATGGCCTGGTCCTTCATCCGCTCCACCAGGTCCGGCGACAGCGAGTGCGGAGGCAGCGTCGCCGCCGCGTCACCCGAGTGCACGCCCGCCTCCTGGATGTGCTCCAGCACGCCGCCAATCAGCACCTGCCCCGTGCGGTCCGCCACCAGGTCCAGGTCCACCTCGATGGCGTCCTTCAGGAAGCGGTCAATCAACACCGGGTGCTCCGGAGACGCGCTCACCGCCTCGCGCATGTAGCGCTCCAGGCTGGCCGCGTCGTAGACCGTCTCCATCGCGCGCCCGCCCAGCACGTACGACGGACGCACCATCACCGGGTAGCCAATCCGCTCGGCCACCTTGAAGGCCTCCGCGTGGCTGCGCGCGACGCCGTTCTCCGGCTGCTTCAGGCCCAGCTTCTCAATCAGCTTCGCGAACTTCTCGCGGTCCTCCGCCCGGTCGATGGCGTCCGGCGACGTGCCCAGAATGGGCAGCCCCGCCTGCTCCAGCGGCACGCTCAGGCGCAGCGGCGTCTGCCCGCCGAACTGCACGATGGCGCCCACCGGCTTCTCACGCTGGGACACCTCCAGGACGTCTTCAATCGTCAGCGGCTCGAAGTAGAGGCGGTCGGACGTGTCGTAGTCCGTGGACACCGTCTCCGGGTTGCAGTTGACCATCACCGTCTCGTACCCGGCCTCGCGCAGCGCGAAGGCCGCGTGCACGCACGCGTAGTCGAACTCGATGCCCTGGCCGATGCGGATGGGACCGCTGCCCAGAATCAGGACCTTCTGCCGGTCCGTGGGGGGCGCCTCGTCCTCCTCCTCGTAGGTGGAGTACAGGTAGGGCGTGTACGCCTCGAACTCCGCGGCGCAGGTGTCCACCCGCTTGAACACCGGACGGATGCCGCGCGCGTGCCGGTGCGCCCGCACCTCCGCCTCCGGGTAGCCCATCAGGTTGCCCAGGTACTTGTCGGAGAAGCCGTGCGCCTTCGCCTGACGAAGCACGTCGTCCGCCAGATGGTCCAGCCGGCCAATGTCCGCCAGCGCCTGCGCCTCGCGCACCAGCGCCTCGATGTGCCGCAGGAACCACGGGTCGATGGCGGAGAGCTGGTGCACCTGCTCCACCGTCATGCCCTCGCGGAAGGCCTGCGCCACGAACCAGGGGCGCTCCGGACGGGGCACGCGCAGCCCCTCGTGCAGCACCTTCTCCCGCTCCTCCTTCTCCGAGGGCAGCTCCGGCGACTCCAGGCCCACGCGCCCCAGCTCCATGGAGCGCAGCGCCTTCATGTACGCCTCGGGGAAGGTGCGCCCAATGGCCATCACCTCGCCCACCGAGCGCATGCTCGTGGTCAGCGTGCGGTCCGCCTTGGGGAACTTCTCGAAGTTGAAGCGCGGCACCTTCACCACCACGTAGTCCAGCGTCGGCTCGAAGGAGGCCGGCGTGTCGCGGGTGATGTCGTTGCGCAGCTCATCCAGCGTGTAGCCCAGCGCCAGCTTCGCGGCGACCTTCGCGATGGGGTAGCCCGTCGCCTTGGACGCCAGCGCGCTGGAGCGCGACACGCGCGGGTTCATTTCAATGACGACCATGCGGCCGTCGCGCGGGTGGATGCCGAACTGGATGTTGGAGCCGCCCGTGTCGACGCCAATCTCGCGGATGATGGCCAGCGACGCCTGCCGCATGCGCTGGTACTCGCGGTCCGTCAGCGTCTGCGCGGGCGCCACGGTGATGGAGTCACCGGTGTGCACGCCCATCGGGTCCAGGTTCTCGATGGAGCAGATGATGATGACGTTGTCGGCGGAGTCGCGCACCACCTCCAGCTCGTACTCCTTCCAGCCGAGCACGCTCTCCTCCACCAGGATGGTGGAGGTGGGGCTCGCCTTCAGGCCCGAGCGGCAGATGGCCTCGAACTCCTCGCGGTTGTACGCGATGCCGCCACCCGTGCCGCCGAGCGTGAAGGACGGCCGGATGATGGCCGGGAAGCCGATCTCCTCCACCAGCGCCATGGCGTCCGCGAGCGTCGTCGCATAGCCGCTCTTGGGCAGCGCCACGCCAATCTTCTGCATGGCCGCCTTGAAGAGCTGGCGGTCCTCGGCCTTGTTGATGGCCTCCAGGGACGCGCCAATGAGCCGCACCCCGTACTTCTCCAGGATGCCCCGCTCCGCGAGCGCCTTGGCCAGGTTGAGCGCCGTCTGGCCGCCCATCGTCGGCAAGAGCGAGTCCGGCCGCTCGGCGGCCAGAATCTTCTCCGCCGCCTCCACGGTGATGGGCTCGATGTAGGTGCGGTGGGCGAACTCAGGGTCCGTCATCACCGTGGCGGGGTTGCTGTTGAGCAGCACCACCTCCACGCCCTCGTCCCGAAGCGCCTTGATCGCCTGGGTGCCTGAGTAGTCGAACTCGACGGCCTGCCCGATGACAATCGGGCCCGAGCCAATCACGAGAACCTTCCGGATATCAGTGCGCTTGGGCATCGGGCGCCCCCCATACCAACGTCCGCCCCCACATGCACGCGGTGCGTTGTGGCATCCGAAGGGACCGTCCGATGCCCGCCTGCTCGGAGGACCCCGGCCCGGCGTCCTCTGCTACGCTGCCGCGCTTCCCTCCGGAGGTTCCATGCGTCGCTGGCCCCTGGCCCTGCTCGTTCTCCTCTCAGCGCCCGCCCTCGCCCAGGAGGACAC
>NZ_RAWL01001311.1:0-411 GCF_003668885.1 Corallococcus sp. AB049A
ACACGAAATTGAACTGCCGCTCCCACAAATGCGAGCTCAGCTCACCAGCCGGATACTTAATACATGTACTCCGATTGGTGAAGATACATGCATGCACGCCTTTCTTACTGCGTCTGCGAAATGGAAAGGGAGTGATTCGAGTGCTCCCACCAAAGAAATCTGCGCACGCGTGTCCTCCCAGAGTTACGGGGAGCAACTAACGTCAATGGATTCGACATTTCATCCCCTATGGAGCGAGAGGTCAAGTGACGCAGCGGTTGTTCATGCTTTGGTTGGCCTAGAGTTCTCCAGCTTCCGTGATATCCAGGACCTTAGAAGCTCTCCGTCGAAATGTTCTCTCGACTTTTCGCCGAGCCTCAGCCTGATCTTCTACATTGCATCTTTCGGAGCGGCACACCAGACTCCCCCGAG
>NZ_RAWL01001312.1:0-411 GCF_003668885.1 Corallococcus sp. AB049A
CGCCGGCACCTCCACCGCCACGGCTGGGCGGCTGCTGAGTTCCCGGCAGGGGCTGGACGCAAGGGCTTCCAGTGAGGCAAGTAACAGCGGCTTCTTCGACGGACCCGTCACCCCAGGTCACCTTGATCCTGCTGCCGACAGGCAAAGACGCAATGCCATGCGTGATTCGGTACATGCCCGCCAAACCGACAAGGCCGGCGCGTCGCAGCTCCACCATTTCGTAGGCGGACAAATTCTGCGCAACTGCAACCTGGTTATACGGATACGAACTGGCGTTGATCGATACTGTTGCAGCAACGGCGGCAAAGGCCGTGAAAACCAGCCCGGCGATACTCCACTTCGTTCTTCCGGAGATTCGATTCACTGCGGCGTCCTTTTCAAGATGGCTTCTTCCCAACTGCTCTGTTTACT
>NZ_RAWL01001313.1:0-410 GCF_003668885.1 Corallococcus sp. AB049A
GGTCACCGGCATTGTCTGGCATGCCATGCGCGGGGAACTGGCCTATCGGCGGCAGGGTCTGCACGACACCGTGCTGCGCACCCGCACGCCGGCCACTGCTCCGCTGCGCGTCGCCGCCAGCCGATCGCACCGTTCGCCGGAAACCGAGGCGCTGCTGGCGCGCATGGGCCGCATCGAGACCATCGCGCAGGGATCGTCGCTGAAATTCTGCCGGATCGCCGAAGGCGGCCTGGATGTCTATCCGCGGCTCGGCCCGACCTCTGAATGGGATACCGCCGCCGGCCAGTGCGTGCTGCATGCGGCGGGTGGCGCGGTGCTGTCGGCCGCGACCGGCAAGCCGTTCCGCTACAACCGCCGCGAAACGCTGTTGAACGGCGATTTCATTGCCCTTGGTGATACCAGCCTGCCGT
>NZ_RAWL01001314.1:0-410 GCF_003668885.1 Corallococcus sp. AB049A
GTCGTAGAGCTTGTTGGTCGATGTGTAAGCCAGCCGGGCCACAAGAAGGGCGGGTATAATGAGCGAAATGATAGCAAAGGAGAGTGCGGCAAGGGCAATAGATGTGATAGATGCATTATGGCGACCCGAGGTCATCTGATAGCTGGAAAATATAGTGATGGGGAAGTGGAACAGAATCAGGAGCCGGACCAAGTTGCCGTGAAGAACACTTCCATGGAAGGTGTTGGGTCCTGAGCGCAAGAACCGACGCTTCCAGCTTTTGCCGCCAGCAGGCATGAAACGGAAGAGGATATGCCCAGACGAGGACCGCTCTTCTTCTGGCCCACCGGCAGTTTCTAATATGTCCTTGCTTCCGGAGACATAGCGTGTGGCAGGACTTCGGACGCCTGTCCGTGAGGAAGGGGTTGACA
>NZ_RAWL01001315.1:0-410 GCF_003668885.1 Corallococcus sp. AB049A
ATCTCTGATAGAGCCTGTTCCATTGGAAGCGAATAGTACCTCACCTTCATTTGCAATGATGATTATCCAAAGATCAATGAAATGTTGAATAAAAGTAAGTTGCAGCGTTCGAAGCTGCCAGGTGAGACCCGACCCTTAACAACGCGCTAGCGGCGCTGTAAAGCTGTAAACACCGAAACTTGACTTTCTTGACAACCACTTCAGCTACAGCAAACCACCACCAGCCATTATCCCGACGGCCGCCAGATACATCTCGACTGGCTGGAACGGTGTCGAATTGTCCTTTTCATCAAAATCCACCAAAATGAACGGCTACGCCAACTTTGGCCGCGGTGGCATGCAGGTCCACGCCGTGCCTGAGAACGAACGCTACATCGACGCCTCCGGCAAACGCCTTCCATGGGCATACG
>NZ_RAWL01001316.1:0-410 GCF_003668885.1 Corallococcus sp. AB049A
TTATAAGTCAATGGATTCTCAGACTCATTATCTATAATAACTCTATAACTACTTCCAACAAAGGCTTTAATTTTTAAATTTACTCCTTGATAATATCTTGATTCATATATTATGTTTCCATTTTCTTTTACTACTATTCTATAATCTACACCGCCTCTACAATACATTTCACTCGTTCTTATAGTAAATCCATTATGGTCTTTTCCAAAAATTGAATTCATGTTGAATGTATAAAAATCACTTGAAGCTCCTGCTAATTTTCTATTTTCATCTATGTTAGCTGATCTTAAACCATTAGTTGGGATTTCATATAAATCTAACTTCTCATACTCTTCATCTGTTATTTCTTTAACTCTATTGTCCACATTTACATAAACTTCTTCTATTCCTTTTGTATCTGATATAACTTC
>NZ_RAWL01001317.1:0-409 GCF_003668885.1 Corallococcus sp. AB049A
GCCATAGAACGTGAAGAACCGCGCCTTCAGTCCGGCATCCCGTGCCGCCTTGACGAGCAGCGTCAAATCATTACCCCAGTTACCGGTGATGACCGTATCCGCACCGGACGCGGCAATGCGCGCCACGTACGGCGCAAAATCCTTCACCTTGCCGATGGGGTGCAACACCTCACCAACGACTGCGACGTCCGGCCGCTTCTCGCTCAACTGCTGCCGCGCCAGTTGCGCCACCTGGCGGCCGAATGTGTAGTCCTGCCCGATCAGGTAGACCCTTTTGACGGCCTTGTCCGCGCGAATCACTTCCGTGAGCGCATGCATGCGCATGTCGGCCGATGCGTCAAAGCGGAAATGCCAGAAGCTGCATGCTTCGTTGGTCAGCGCAGGATCGACGGCGGCGTAGTTCAGAAAG
>NZ_RAWL01001318.1:0-409 GCF_003668885.1 Corallococcus sp. AB049A
GCTAAAATCTATGCTAACAACGCTACAGTTTGGGGTACTCTTGCAAATCTAATGGACGGTCAAGGAAGACCTCTATTTATTCCTGATGTAACTACAGGCGGAGTAGGTAGAATCTTTGGTATCCCAGTAATGGAAGAGGATGCAATGGGTGATGGCGAAATCTTAATCGGTAACATGGCAGCAGGTTATAAAGAAAATATCTCTGAAGATATGAAGTTGGTTACTGAAAATCATGCAAAGGCAAGAACAACTGACTTTGTGGGATACGAAGTACACGACGGTGGAGTAATTGACGAAAAAGCTTTTGCTTACCTAGTTAAGGGGGTTTAATAAATGGCTTATAGAGTTGTAAGTGGATTTCAAGACCTTGAAACCAAGGTCTTTTATGACATCCACGAAAATATCGATG
>NZ_RAWL01001319.1:0-409 GCF_003668885.1 Corallococcus sp. AB049A
GGTAGTGCCGGTCGCTGGAGGCTCCGCAGGTCATCGGTAATCGAGTTTGGCGTTACCATCGGAGCGGCTGCACCTCCCGTGAGAGCCCGGGATGGATGGAACCATCTGAGCAGGAATCGATAGTGGAAGCGATATATCCGGTCGGCGTTGCAGGGGGAATGCGGATCATCTGGTTTGCCTGGGTATCAGGTGACCATGATCGGGTGATGTCCAGCAATGGAAGGCCTGTCTGCGACAGCAGCAAGGAAGGGCTGGAGGGTCAGGTTGCCGCGCGCGGCCGAGTCCTGGACTGGGAAGGAGAGTCCGTCATTGACCTCGACTCGCTGATCTCGTCTGTAGATTCAGGGCGGGAGGTCGACCCCGGGGAGGTCGTGGATGCATGGAATTTCATGACGGACCTCTCCAGGGT
>NZ_RAWL01001320.1:0-409 GCF_003668885.1 Corallococcus sp. AB049A
GTATCAGCGGCTGCAGCAGGCCTGGGCGGAGGGACACAGCCAGTGGCCGCTGACCGAGCTGCCGCTGGGGGACCAGCTGCTGCCGATGCTGGCCGCGCTGCGCAAGCCCGATGCCAGCACCGAACTGCAGCGCAGCTTCGACCGCCAGCTGGCCGGCCAGGCCAGCGCCGTGCGCCAGGCCGCGCAGTCGATGGGCAATTTCGGGGTGCAGTACCTGCGCCATCAGAAGGGCTACACGCCCGGCCAGCAGGCCCATTACATCGCCCTGGTCGAAACCCTTGCCGTTTGGGCGCAGGGCGCGCCTATCAGTGACCGCGCCCGTGCACGCAGCACCATCGCCGCGCTGGTCGGCGCGGCCGGCAAGGTCGGCTTCGATGACGAGGCTGGCCTGCAGGCGGCTGGCATGGAG
>NZ_RAWL01000133.1:0-19942 GCF_003668885.1 Corallococcus sp. AB049A
AGAGGTGTATAAGAGACAGCGTTCAGCCAGTTCCATCCCTGGGCCACGGGGCCCGCGTACCTGTCGAGCGGGCTGGTGCTGGCGAAGCTGCCCCGGGGCGCGCGTCCGGAGTGGGACGAGCCGGGGTTCTACTTCGCGCACTACTACCGGGAAGAGCTGTGGGCGGAGGCGGTGGAGGAGGCCCGCCGGGGCGGCGTGCTGGGACCGCGCGCGGCGTGCGCGTACCTCGACGCGCTGCTGGCGAAGGCGGACGACGCGGTGGAGCTGGACTGGCCCGTGGAGCAGGGCGCGGCGACCTGGGACTGGCTGGTGCGCGTGTGCCTGCCGGCGGTGACGGGGAGCGAGGCGCGGACGCGGCAGCTGCTGGAGGGAGGGTACGGGGGCGCGAGCGGCACGGGGAGCTTCCCGTTCGGGCACCTGGACGGAGGGGAGTGGAATCCCCCGGAGGGGCTGCCGGAGCCGGAGGGCGTGGGGCACGCGGAGTTCATCCTCGGGGACCTGGAGCACCTGCTGCCGGAGCTGCCGAAGGACGGCGTGCTGCTGGCCGCGCCCCGGTGGATGGCGGTGGGGCAGACGCAGGACTCCCCTGCCCTGCGCCGGGCGGACATTTCGAGTGAAGAGGCCGGAGGCTTCGGCCTCTTCAACGCGGCGGCGCACGACGCGGGCGAAGACGATGATTGATGGGCGCTGGCTGGGGATGGTGTTCGTCCTGCTCTGTGTGTCGTGTGCAACCGGTCCAACGCGCTACGCGCAGACGGACACCGCGACCAACGGATGCTTTCGCAATCCCACCTGTTACACGCAGCCAGGAGACGAAGCGTTCCTCCCGTGGGTGGACCAGGCCGCCAGGGCCGCGGCCACCGCGGGAGCCGCGATGAAGGTCCTGGACGCGGCGGACGTGGCCCGCATCGAGCACCTGTTGGTGGAGTGCGCGAAGGAGGCGAACTTCGTCGTCAACGAACGCGAGTACGGCGAGGGGAAGATCCCGGACGACGCGGAGTGCATGCGCGTGGTTGGCTACGCCAAGAATGGTGATCCGATTCGGAGACAGGCCGAACTCGGGGCGCTGAAGCATGAGGTTGCCTTCGCGTGCATTCGACGTGAAATCCTCCGGCGCTTTCCCAACAATGTTTCGATCGAGCCAAGCTATGTGGTCCGCATGGGCAAAGCGGACCAACCGGTTCTCATGAAGCCCGACGTCGTCCTTCATGCTTCAGGCAGGCCAGATCAGGCCCAATGCATCTTCGACTTCAAGTTTCCATGCCTCAAGGTACGAAAGAATGATCCGCTCTCTGTTCCTGAAACAAGGGATCAGCTGACTCGGTACTCGAACATTGATGGGCAATGCAATCCCGCCATCATCACACCTCAATTCGGGATCATTCGTGAGCAGCTACACCCTCGCTGAACACTTCGCCCAGACGCTCCCCAGGGTCCAACTCGCCCTGCGCATCGTGTTCTATCTGGATTACGACCACGCGCCACTGGCATCACGTGCGCGTCAGTCGCTGGACCTGTTTCTCAAGGCCATTGGCCATACGCCTGAGAAACTGACAACGGGTTTTGACCCCGACATCAGTGAGGCGGGTTTCCCGCTCACACCTGAATTCTGGGGAGAAGTATGGCGCCATGTCGAAAAGCCTCGATTCGAGCCCTTGGACGACATGGAGCAGGACTCCAGCTGGTCTCGCATCTTGACCAAGCGGGGCTTCGACACCTGGGTCCTTCTCACGGGTGGTGAGTCGGATCCGAGTGGCTATGAATTCAGCTTCCGCTCCCGACTGCGCTGGCGAACACCGTCCTCTGAGTACAGCGTCCTGAGCGTGAAGGTCCCCATGCAGTACCTGGAGGACCAGGGGCCCGAGAAGGCTCATGAACTGGCCCGGTCGCTGGCGGAGCTTCTTCCCTTTTCGACGGGCCATGCCGGACTGTCGCTCTCGTTCACCCGCGGCAGGTCAAAGCTCCTTCCCCTCTTGAAGGATCAGCTGGTCCGTCATCCCGGCTGGGATGTGCCTCGCGAGAGCACATGGGGCATGGAGGAAGGGATCGACGGGATCCACTGGCTGAACTTCCTGGGCCCGCCCCTGCTCGAAACCATGGGTGGCATCCCGGCGCTCCGTTCGCACCTGAGCCATCCGGAGACCACCGTCCAGGAGCTCAGTGAAGGCCGTGCCCTCATCCGCCTGGGCCCCGCGCCGCTTGCGGGTGACACGAAGCTGGGTGAACCACTGCCGGCGTATCGCGAGCTGGCCCGGTTCCTGGAGCCGTGGCTCCTGACCTCCAATCCCTTCACCCCCTGGGAGGGCTATTCCAAGGAAGAGGCCCAGCTCTGGTGGCGCCGCTTCCTGGAGGCGCCTCCGGAGCCGGTCTCCAACCCACGCGATGGATGACCGCACGGGAACTTTTCACGCATTGCCCCACCACCCGGCGCACTGATAATCCGCGTACCCGGAGTGTTCACGTCGAGCGGCGGGCCGACGGTCGTGCTCGCGCCAGCCCTCGCGGATCGGGGTTTCATCAATGCGGTCACAACGCGCTGTCTGGAGCGGGCTCCTGCTGTTCGCCGCGAGCCTGGGCCTTCTGTCCTGCGGCGGCAACGCGCGTCCGGAACCGGGAGGCGCTCGCACCGCGCACTCCCGGCTCGCGGCGGCGCCAGCCTGGTACGCCACCTCGTCCATGACGACGGCCCGCGGGCAACACGCGGCCGTCCTGATGCCGGACGGGCGGGTGCTGATCATCAACGGCGTCAACTCCGGCGGGTTCATCACCACGGCCGCCCTGTATGACCCGGCCACCGACACCTGGACCGCCGCGGGCAACACCGGCATCCAGGGCAACATCACGCAGGCCGTCCTGCTGCCCTCCGGCAGGATGCTGGTCGTGACCGATGGCTCGGCGACGGGCCGCGTCTATGACCCCGCGACGAACGCCTGGACCGCCACGGGCGCCATGTCCACCACCCGCGGCCTCGCCACGCTCACGCTGCTGGCCTCGGGCCAGGTGCTGGTCGCGGGCGGCATCGGCGCGGGCGGCGTCCGGCTCGCGTCCGCGGAGCTGTACGACCCCGCCACCAATGCCTTCCTGCCCACCGGCGCCATGACCCAGGGCCGCAACGCGCACATGGCGACGCGGCTGCGTGACGGGCGCGTCCTCGTGGTGAGCGGCTTCAGCGGTTCGGGCGAGGTGCCCGGCGCCGACCTCTACAACCCGGCCACCGGCACCTGGACCGCCGCCGCGCCCCCGCTCGTCCCCCGTCACTACTCCTCCAGCACCCTGCTCCCCGACGGCCGCGTGCTCGTCGCCGGCGGGTTCATCGCAGGCGGCGTGACGGCCCAGTCGGAGCTCTACGACCCGGCGGCCAACACCTGGACCGCGACCGGCAGCCTCCAGTTCCCGCGCTCCGGACACCAGACCACGCTGCTGCCCGATGGCCGCGTCCTCGCCACCGGCGGCTCCGAGTTCCGCGCTCCAGCGCAGGCCGAGTCCGAAATCTACGATCCGGGCACCGGCACGTGGATCCGCGGCGGCATCATGATCGTCGGCCGTGAGAACCACACGGCGACGCTGCTGCCCTCGGGCAAGGTGTTCGTCGTGGGTGGCTTCACCTCGTCGCCCGCCCTGACGTTCTTCGCCTCGACGGAGGTCTACGACCCCGCCCAGAGCCAGTGGTCTCCCGCCGGCCTCATGGGCACGCCCCGGACCGACGCCGCGGTGGCGCTGCTGCCCGACGGCCGGGTGCTCGTCGCGGGCGGCCGCGGCCAGTTCACCTCGTCGGCCGCGGCGGAGCTGTATGCCCGCGCGAGCAACACGTGGTCCCCCCTGCCCGCCATGGACGTGGCACGCGAGCGAGCCACCGCCACGCTCCTGCGCAACGGTCAGGTGCTGGTCGCGGGTGGCCGCAACGTGAGCACCTCGACGCCCAACGCGCAGCGCTTCGACCCGGCCACCAACACCTGGCTGGCCACCGAGTCCATGCTGAGCCCGCGCCACCTGCACTCCGCCACGGTGCTGCCGGATGGCCGGGTGCTCGTGGTCGGCGGTCAGCAGAACACCACCGTGCTGGTCAGCGCGGAGCTCTACGCGCCGGACACGAACACGTGGACCCCGGCGGGCGCGCTCATCGCGGCGCGCGCCGGACACCGCGCCGTGCTGCTGCATGACGGCCGGGTGCTCGTCGCGGGCGGCCACAATGCCGGTGGCGCTGCGCTGGCCTCGGCGGAGATCTACGACCCCGCCAGCGACACCTGGACCGCGGCGGCGGGCCTCGCGGGCGTCCGGGACGAGCTGACGCTGACGCTGCTGCCGTCGGGCCAGGTGCTCGCGGCGGGCGGCCTCGCGGGTGGCGTGGCGCTCACGTCCTCGGAGCTCTACACGCCCGGCACCAACGCCTGGGCGTCCGTGGGCGCGCTCTCGCAGCCGCGCTGGCTCCACACCGCCACGCTGATGGCTTCCGGCAAGGTGCTGGTCGCGGGCGGCATCACCATCAATGACGAATACACCAACACGGCGGAGGTCTACGATCCCCTCCTCCGCGCGTGGATCAACGTCGCGGACCCCACCGCCGCGGGGGGCCTGTTCAGCGTCGCCCTGCCCTCGGGCGAGGTGCTGCTGGCGGGCGGTCAGGAGGCCACCACCGCGGAGCTGTATGACGACACCCGGGCCTCCGCCGCCTGGAAGCCGTCGGTGACCAACCCGGCGACCCTCGTCGCCGCCTGCCCCACCGTCGTGGAGGGCCTGCGCTTCCGGGGCATCTCCGGCGGCAGCAGCGGCAACAGCGCGGACTCGCCCACGGACTTCCCGCTGGTGCGGCTCCAGGCCGCCGAGGGCGGACGCCTCTGGACGCTCCCCAGCAGCAACACCTCGGACACCCGCGCGACGGTGACCGTGCCCGCCGACGCACCGCTGGGCACCTACGCGCTGTCCGTCTTCGCCAATGCCATCTCCGGCGGCCGCATGGTGACGGTCGTCGCCAACCAGCCCCCGGTGGCGGCGGATCAGACGGTCACGGTCCAGAAGGACACGCCGGCGGAGTTCGCCCTGGCCGCCACGGATCCGGACGCCGGGCAGGTGTTGACCTGGACGGTCGTCACCCCGCCGCAGCACGGCACCCTCAGCACCAGCGCGCAGGGCAATCCCGTGTACACGCCCGCGGCCGGCTACGTGGGCCCGGACAGCTTCACCTACCGGGTTCGCGACTGCGCCGCGGACAGCAACGTCGCGACGGTGACGGTCAACGTGACGGAGGACGTGGTGACGCCCACGCTCACCTGCCCCGCGAACGTCGTCGTGGAGGCCACGGACGCGAACGGCGCGGTCGTGACGTACGACCCCGCGGTGCTGGATCCGGCGGGGGGGCTCCCGGTGAGCTACTCGCAGCCTTCGGGTTCGGTCTTCCCGCTGGGCACCACGACGGTCACCGCGACCTCCACGGGCCTCACGTGCACGTTCCAGGTGACGGTCCAGGACACCACGGCGCCCACGCTGATCTGCCCCGAGTCCCGCGGCGCCGCTCCCGGCGAGACGGTGACGTTCACGCCCACGGCCACGGACGCGGTCACGGCCTCGCCGGGGGTGACGTCCTCGCCCGCGTCCGGCGCGGCCTTCCCGGCGGGCAACACGACGGTCACCGTCACCGCCACGGATGACGCGGGCAACACCGCGCAGTGCACGTTCCAGGTCCGGGTCCAGGCAGAGGTCGTGGAGATCGCCGGCGGAGGCTGCGACAGCTCCGGTGGCACCACGTCCGCGCTGGCCCTCCTCGCCGCGCTGGCGGCCTGGGGGAATTCGCGCCGCCGTCAGAACCCGGCCCGGGGGAACTGAGACATGCGCTCACTCTTTTCTCGAATGGAAATCCCCTTGCGTATGAAGGCCCAGAGCTGGGCGCTGGCCGCGCTGCTGGCCACCGCCGTCACCCCCGCCGCGTTCGCGCAGACCACCACGAGCCCGATTGTCCCCCTGGACCTGGAGCGCCTGCGCTTCACGCCGGCGGCGACGGACTCGATGCTGGTGGACACCGGCCGCGTGCTCCCCGAGGGCGGCTACCGC
The DNA here is from genome assembly GCF_003668885.1 of Corallococcus sp. AB049A. Classification (NCBI taxonomy): domain Bacteria; kingdom Pseudomonadati; phylum Myxococcota; class Myxococcia; order Myxococcales; family Myxococcaceae; genus Corallococcus; species Corallococcus sp. AB049A. The sequence continues at coordinate 6,046 of NZ_RAWL01000133.1, forward strand.
CTGCTCCTCATGGTCAACTACGAGCGCGGCATCCTGCTGCTGCAGGGCAGTGATGGGCTGGAGCGCTCCATCCTCCACTACCGCACCGCGGGCTGGCTGGCCGGCGCGTGGTCGCCGGTGGACCGGTTGGAGTTCTCCGCGAAGCTGCCCGTCATCATCGCGCAGGGTGGCCACGGCGCGGAGCAGCTGGTCGGCGTGAGCGAGCCGGACTCGTTCGGCCTGGGCACGCCGGAGCTGGGCGTGCGCTACGAACTCTTGCGGCGCGAGGAAGGCGCGCCGGTGTTCCTGGGCCTGGGCCTGGACATCGGGCTGCCGGGCGGCACGGCGGACGCGTTCGGCCGGCAGGCGGGCTGGGCGGGCTTCCAGGTCGCGCCTCGCGTGTCGGTGAGCCGTGAGGTGGGGCCCGTGGTGCTGGGCGCCAACGCGGGCATCCGGATCAAGTCCAAGGAGGTCGAGCCGGGCCGCGACGTGGGCACGGAGCTGGAGCAGGGCGTCGTCGTGGCCACGCGAGGCAAGGGGCTGCGCGGCGAAATCGCGCTGCAGGCCGCCGAGTCGCTCGTGGAGTCGGACTTCGCGCTGGAGCTGCTGGGCGGCGTGCGGCTGCCGGTGGGCGCGGGCTTCGAGGCCTTCGCGATTGGCGGGCACGGCTTCACGGACATCCCGGGCACGCCGTCGTTCCGGCTGGCCGCGGGCATCGCGTACGCGAACGAGCCCGAGCCCGTGGACCGCTGCCGCACCGGCCGCAGCCACACGCCGGAGCAGTGCCCCAACGAGGACGACGACGGCGACGGCGTGGCCAACAAGGACGACCGCTGCCCGCTGGAGTCCGGCTCCGTGGAGAACAACGGCTGCCCGGACAAGGACTCGGACGGCGACGGCGTGGTGGACCGCGAGGACAAGTGCCCGAACGAGGCCGGCCCGGCGTCCGAGGGTGGCTGCCCCGCGAAGGACTCGGATGGCGACGGCGTGCCGGACAAGGACGATGCCTGCCCGAACGAGGCCGGTCCGTCGTCCGAGCGTGGCTGCCCCGTGAAGGAACAGCCGAAGCCCGAGGAGCCCAAGCCCCAGCCGCCTCCCGAGGAGCAGCCCGCGGAGGAGACGAAGTCGCCGCTGGAGCACATCGTCCAGTTCCCGGTGAACCAGTCGGAGTTCCAGGACAACGAGCAGCGGCAGCTGGATGACATCGTGGCGTACCTGAAGGCGAACCCGAAGCTGAACGTCCGGATTGAAGGCCACACGGACAACAGCGGACCGGAGGAGGCCAACCGCACGCTGAGCCAGCAGCGCGCGAACCGCGTGCGCGCGTACCTCATCCAGAAGGGCATCGCGGGCTCGCGGCTGGAGGCGAAGGGCTACGGCCCGGACCGTCCGCGCGTGTCCAACGAGACGCCGGAAGGCCGCAGCGCGAACCGCCGCGTGGAGTTCGTCCCCGTCACGGGGGGCTGACGCCCGCGGGCCTCAACGTGACGCCGCTTCGTGGACACAGCCACGAAGCGGCGCACGGAAGTGAAGACACCTCGAAGAGACCGTCAGGCCTCTTCGGGGTGCAGCTGCACCAGCGCGGGAAGCTCCGCCGCACGGTCGCGCAGCCGCGCCTTGGGCCGGATGGCCACCGGGACGCGTGAGGCCGCGAGCATGTCCAGATCAAACACGTTGTCACCGAACGCGGCGTAGAGCGGCCGGTCCGTCCGCAGCCTCAGGCTGTTCACCTTGCCGGGGCCGTAGGGCACGGGCTCGAAGACGGACGTCAGCAGCCGTCCGCCCTCCTCCTTCGGCGTGCACGCCACCACGAAGTCGGGCGTGATGCCCACCTCGCGCACGGCGGCCTCCACCACCGCGCGAGGCGACGCGCTGACCACGTAGCAGTCCACGCCCTGGCTCCGGGCCCACTCCACCACGCGGCGGGCCTCCGGGTGGACGCGGCGGGCCACGTCGCGCCGGGCCACCACGTCATGGGCGAAGCCGCGCACCTCCTCCGCGTGCCAGCCCGCGAAGATCCACGCCATCATCTCGTAGGTGTCCTTCTCCGGCAGCCGCCCGGCCTCGAACGCCTTGAACAGCGCGTGCGCCAGCGTCACCGCGTCCGGATGCCCTTCCACGCCGTGGCGCGCGCCCAGCTGCTCCAGCGCCCCGCGGGCCTCGGGCCGCACGCCGCCGTGCTCCAGCAGGGCCATGAACAGGTCATCCCCCACGTCCCCGCTCCACAGCGTGCCGTCCCCGTCGAAGGCCAGCACGCCGTCCGGCGTCCGCTCCACCTCGCGCCGGATGCGCTCCAGCGTCTCCTCGACCCGCTCAGTCCTCATGGCCGGCATCCTCGCTGGCCGGAGCGTCCAGTGTCACCCGCCTCCGCGTAGCCGGGACGCGGGCTGTTCACCATTCAGGGGAACGAGTGACTACGCTCCGGGACATGGCACGAACCGAGAAAGAGAAGATGCTCGCGGGCGAGCTGTACAACGCCATGGACCCGCGGCTGACGGCCGAGCGGGTCCGCGCCCGCAAGCTCCTGCGCTCCTACAACCAGTCCACCGAGGACGAGCTGCCGCTGCGTGAGAGCCTGCTCACCGAGCTGATGGGCAAGGTGGGCGCCGGGACGTGGATCGAACCGCCGTTCCGCTGCGACTACGGCGAGCACATCCAGCTGGGCGAGCGCGTCTTCATGAACTTCGACTGCGTCATCCTGGACTGCAACCGGGTGACGATTGGCGACGACGTGGCCTTCGGTCCGGGCGTGCAGGTCTACGCGGCCACGCATCCGCTGGATCCGGACGAGCGCATCAAGGGCCCGGAGCTGGGCCGCCCCGTCACCATCGGTTCAAAGGTGTGGATTGGCGGCGGGGCCATCATCTGCCCGGGGGTCACCATCGGCGAGGGCTCCACCATTGGCGCGGGCAGCGTGGTGACGCGGGACATTCCTCCGTACGTCTTCGCCGCCGGCAATCCCTGCCGCGTCATCCGGAATCTCCGCTAGCGGCGCTCAGCCGCTGGTGGCCTCGGCCGCATCAACAGGCTCCGGCTCCTCCGGGCCCTCCACGGTGCGCTCCAGCGTGCGAGCGAGCGCGGCCCGGGCCTCCGCCGCCTCCTCGAACGCCTCGTCGCTTCCACCCCGAGCCGGAGCGGGCACCGTCGCGTCCAGCTCCTCCGGATGCAGGCGGAACCACTTCGCGACGAGCATCACCTCCTGGGCCTCCTGCGCGCGGAGGCCAATCGCCTCCGGCTCCGGCACGTCGAAGAGGTCCCGCACCCGGGCCTCCAGCGCCGCGTGCTCCTCCTGCGTCCGGGGCGTGGGCACCTCCGCGCGGATCCGTCCTCGCCGCAGCACGTACGTGCGGTCCTCACCGGCGTGCCCACGCGCCGTGTAGACCAGCGACAGCCGCCGCAGCGTGCGGCCCAGCTCGACGATCCACGCCTGCACGTTCTCCAGCCGCTCCGCGCGGTCGCGCAGCTCCGCCGCGTATTCGAACTGGAGCCGCCGCGCCGCCATCGCCATGCGCTCGCGCAGGATGACGAGCGGCCGGTCCGACTCGCCGTTGAGGAACGCTCGCGCCAGCGCGACCTGCGCCAGGTACTCCGCCGTGGTGCACCCGCCCGCGCACGGCGACAGGCACCGCGCCGTCTGCCCGCGCATGCACCGCGGGTCGTCCTTCATGGGGAAGAGCTGGATCTGATCCGCCAGCCGCATGGGCGTCTCGGACGGGCAGTCGCGCAGCTCCAGCAGGTCGTTCACCGCGCGGACCACGTCCGCCATGGTGTGCCGGCCGTGGAAGGGCCCGAAGTACTCCGCGCTCCCGCCGCCGCCGGGCTGGCCCACCACGCGCAGCCGGGGCACGGCCTCGCGCGTGAGCTGGAGGAAGCAGTGTGCGCGGTCGCGCTTGTGCTCCACGTTGTAGAGGGGCCGGTGGCTCTTGATCAGCCGGAACTCATGGAGCAGCGCCGCGAACTCGCTGGCCGTGTACTCCCACTCCACCTGGTGCGCCTGGGCGACAATCTCCCAGGCCTTCTCCCCTTCCTCCGCGCGGAAGTACGACAGGAGCCGCGTGCGCACGCGCACGGACTTGCCCACGTAGAGCAGCTCTCCGGCGGGACCGAAGAAGCGGTACACGCCGGGCCGGTTCTCGGCACCGGCGCGGACGTGATTCAGGAGGCTGGCGACGCGCGGGTCCATGCGGCGGGGAGCGCACCGGGCCGTTGGACCCGGGCACCGCAGGCTAACCCGCCACGTTCCGCCGCACCGCCGTTCGCGCGCCGCCTGTCACAACCCGGCCGGAGGGCGGGCGACAGGCCACGCGCCCGGACTTCAGCCCACGTCCTTCAGCGTCGCGGCGCTGGCCGCGGCCTCGTCCTTCAGGTCCTTGGGCGTGGCGATGGCGGTCTTCAGCTCGCGGTACGTCTGCGCATAGCCGTTGCGCAGGATGCCCTCGCGCACGCGCTCCATGAGCTTCTGGTAGTGCCGCACGTTGTGCACGGACAGGAAGCGCGAGCCCAGGTGGTGCTTGCCGCGCATCAGGTGCTGCAGGTAGCCGCGCGAGTACTTCTTGCACACGTAGCAGTCGCACTCGGGATCCAGCGGCCCGTCCTCCAGCCGGTACGCGGTGCGGGAGATGCGCACCAGGCCCTGGAACGTGTACGCGTAGCCCTGCTGCGCCATCTTGGTGGGGATGATGCAGTCGAACATGTCCACGCCGCGCAGCACCGCCTCCAGCAGGTCCGTGGGCGTGCCCACGCCCATCAGGTAGCGGGGCTTGTCCTGCGGCAGGGACGCGGTGGCGCGCTCGGTCATCGTGTCGCGCTCCACCTTCGTCTCGCCCACTGCCAGCCCGCCGATGGCGAAGCCGTCGAAGGGCAGCTTCGTGAGGAACGCGGCGCTCTCGTCGCGCAAGGCCGGGTGGACGCCGCCCTGGACGATGCCGAACAGCGCCTGGCCCGTGTTCTTCGACTCCTTCGCGGCGAGGCTGCGCACGGCCCAGCGGTGGGTGCGCTCCATGGCCTCGCGGGTGCCGGCCTCGTCCGTGCGCGAGTCGATGCACACGTCCAGCACCATCATGATCTCCGAGTTGATCGCCTGCTGCATGGCGATGCTGGACTCGGGGCTGAGGAGCCGGCGGCTGTTGTCGTAGAAGCTGCGGAAGTGCGCGCCCTTCTCCGTGATGAGCCGGTCCTCCGGCAGGGAGAAGATTTGAAAGCCGCCCGAGTCCGTGAGCACGGCGCCGTCCCAGCCCATGAAGGGGTGGATGCCGCCGAAGCGCTCGAACACCTCCGGGCCGGGCCGGAGCATGAGGTGGTAGGTGTTGGCGAGGAGGACCTTGGCCCCCGTCTCCTTCACCTCCTCCATGGCGAGGTGGCGGAAGCCGGCGTGGGTGGCCACCGGCATGAACATCGGCGTGGGGAAGGACCCCTTGCGGGTGTGGAGGATGCCCGTGCGGGCGCCGGTGGGGTCGGTGTTCAGGAGTTCAAAGCGGACGGCCATTGTCGGGCCTTATACCCAGCCTGCCCGTCCGGAGGCACCCGCTTCCTGGGGACGCCCGCCTGGTCTCCGGGGGGCCGTTCCGCCTCGGGGACCCCGGTTTCCCTACCCCACCCCTGGGGGCGGGGGTCGAAGCCGGCATTTCCAGGGCGTGCTGGCGGTTACATTGGGTCCTCCAGTCACTGATTCACCGCGCGTCTTGGGTCGCCGCGCCATTTCCGTTACAAGCCGCCGCCATGTTCAACGTCATCAACGTCTCCAAGGCCTATGGGCCCAAGAAGCTTTTCGAGGAGGTCAACGTCGCCTTCTCGCCGGGCCGCCGCTACGGCCTGACCGGTCCGAACGGGGCCGGCAAGTCCACGTTCATGAAGATCCTCGCGGGAGACGAGGAGCAGGACATGGGCGAGATCATCCGCCCCCGCAAGCTGGGCATCCTGCGCCAGGACCACTTCCGCTACGAGAACGACCGCGTCATCGACGTGGTGCTGATGGGCAACCGCCACCTGTGGGCGGCGATGGACGAGAAGAACAAGCTGCTCGCCAAGGCCGACATCACGGAAGAGGACGGCAACCGGCTGGGTGAGCTGGAAGGCGTCATCGCGGAAGAGGACGGCTACTCCGCGGAGAGCGACGCGGCCACGCTGCTGGCCGGCCTTGGCATCGAGGAGTCCTTCCACGAAGAGCCCATGCGCCAGCTGACGGGCGGCCTGAAGCTGCGTGTGTTGCTCGCGCAGGCGCTGTTCGGCAAGCCGGACGGACTGCTGCTGGACGAGCCCACGAACAACCTGGACATCGACTCGATCCGCTGGCTGGAGAGCTTCCTCCATGCCTACGAGGGCGTGCTGATCACCATCAGCCACGACCGGCACTTCCTGAACTCCATCTGCACGCACATCGCGGACATCGATTACGAGACCATCATCCAGTACACGGGTGGTTACGACGACATGGTCCGGCAGAAGTCGCAGCTGCGGACCCGGGTCGAGTCCGAGACGGCGGAGAAGAAGAAGAAGATCGCCCAGCTGCAGGACTTCGTGGCGCGCTTCCACGCGGGTACGCGTGCGTCGCAGGTGCAGAGCCGCATCAAGCAGATCGACAAGCTGAAGACGGAGGACCTGAAGCGCTCGAACATCGCGCGGCCGTTCATCCGGTTCGACCAGAAGGTGATCAGCGGCCGTCAGACGCTGATGTTCGAGGGACTGCAGAAGTCCTTCGACGGGCAGCAGGTCATCAAGCCGTTCAAGGGGCTGGTCTGCAAGGGCGAGCGCATCTGCGTGATTGGCCGCAACGCCGTGGGCAAGTCCACGCTGGTGAAGATGTTGGCGGGGCAGCTGGAGCCGGACGGTGGGACCATCACCTGGGGCCACCAGGCGACGGTGGGCTACCTGCCGCAGGACCACCACGGCGTCATCCACAAGGGCACGACGTGCTTCGGCTACCTCCGGGAGATCAGCGAGAAGCTGACGAACGAGGAGATTTCGGGCGTGTTGGGCCGGATGCTCTTCTCGGGTGAGGAGCGGATGAAGCCCACGGACACGCTCTCCGGTGGTGAGACGGTGCGCGTGCTGTTGTCCAAGCTGATGATCATGCAGGACAACGTGCTGATCCTGGACGAGCCGACGAACCACCTGGACCTGGAGTCCATCGCGGCGCTGGCGGAAGGCCTGGCCAAGTTCGAAGGCACGGTCATCTGCGTGACGCACGACCAGGAACTCATCTCCGAGGTCGCGACCCGCATCTGGAGCCTGGAGGCCGGCAAGGAAGTCCTCGACTTCAACGGCCCCTACTCCGAGTTCATGGAGAAGCACGCGGACGCGGCGATGAAGCGCCGGTAGTTCCGAGTCACACCCGCAGGCAGTGCCAAACGCCGCCCGTTTCCGGTCCATCCGGAAGCGAGGCGGCGTTTTCGTGCGCGCCTCCATCCCTCTCTTGAGTGATGTCCCGGTGATGAATGTGCCTGCGATACTCATCTCCAGACCGCCAGTCCAAACCAGCCTGGGGTTACCGATGAATCAAAACGCAGTGTTACACTCGCCACTATTCAGGGATACAGCTCATGTCTTTGTCCCGGGCGCATCCACAACGAGATCAATTCAAAGCCACTCCCTGCCTTCATACTCATCATAGCTCAAAGACACATCCATATTCAGCGAAACAGCCTACCTATTCTTGCACAAAAAATCAGCACTTCGGAATACTGGCCGAGGCAACAACCACCATGGCACAAGGGACACTGCCTATTCCCCGCCATGTTCGTGACGCCAAGCGAACGTTGAGAGATGATTGGAAGCAGCCCCAGTTCGGAAAGTGAGTCCAACGTGAGCGTCAGTCGCCCAAATTCAAAGCACATCTGTAACCTCTGCGTTGAAGAAAACTACTTGAGTCAAGAGATAACCTCAAAGGGTCTCTTGCGGAAGTGTACCTATTGTGGAAAGCGAGGCCTCACCTACAGCGTCGACACCTTAGCATCGCGCATAGAGACCGCCTTCAACGAGCACTTCGTACGAACCCCTACGGAGCCGTCTGGATATGAGGCAGCAATGCACTACGACAGAGAGTCCAACTATGAGTGGACAAGGCCGGGAGCGCGCACAGTAGATGCCATCAGGGATGCTGCGGAAATCCCTGAACAAGCAGCCAAGGAAATCCAAGAACTACTCGAAACGAAGTATGCACGATACGACCCAAACGATTATCCCGAGGAAACTGAGTTTGACAGTGACGCCCACTACGAGGAGAAACGGGCGGACGATGCTCAATGGCAATCAAACTGGCAAAGCTTTGAGTTCTCGTTGAAAACACGAGCACGTTTTTTCGATCGAAGCGGAGCTGAACACTTAGCTGCAATCTTCGCCGAGATCGACAAGATGCACTCCCGCGCCGGAAAGCCACTAGTTATCGATGCAGGCCCGGGAGCCATGCTGTCCTCACTCTACCGAGCACGAGTCTTTCAATCCGACGCCAAGCTTGAAGAGGCCATTGCACGTCCCGACCGGCACGTCGGCCCGCCGCCATTCGAATATGCGTCCGCTGGGCGTATGAATGCCCACGGCATTTCCGTCTTTTACGGAGCAAACGAGGCGCAGACCGCGCTCGCCGAAGTGCGTCCACCAGTAGGAAGTCGAGTAGTGGTGGCAAGATTCGAAATAATTCGTCCCCTTCGCCTGCTTGATCTGACCGCTGTAAGTGATGCTGTTTCGTATGGGAGTGTTTTTGACCCTACTCTCGCCTCGAGAATTCAGCGTGCTGCATTCCTCAGGAGCCTCAGTGCTCGAATAACAAAACCGGTCATGCCTGACGACGAGCGATTCGACTACTTGGCAACCCAAGCGATTGCAGACTACTTGGCCACGGAAAGTGCAATCCCCCTTGACGGGATCGTGTTCCCGTCCGCACAGGCCAGCAACGGCGCAGTGAATGTTGCGCTATTCCACAAAGCGTCTCGTGTTGAGCACATCAAACTACCCGAAGGAATGACTCTGACTTCAAGCCTTGGCCAATTCGAAGAAGACGGATGGATGACTGATTACGAAGTGATTGAGAGGGTTCCATCAGCAAAGGAAAGCAAAATCAAGCCACAAGAACCAAGCCCTCAAACACCTTTTGCTCTCGCGCACTCCAGTTCCGAGGAAGACGTCCGAGAAAACACCCTCCGTATTGAACTAAACGACGTCAAAGTTCACCAAATTGAAAGAGTGAAGATCGAGGCTCAGGAGTATGAAGTCACAAGGTTTCGCTGGGAGAAAGACTCCACCGAAGACGCGGATTTCTAAACTCCTTCAAAGCGACTCAAGCCATGTCTAAAAATGCGCCAACACCAGAGCGTTCACTATCGTTGAACGGCGCCTAGTCCAATACTGCTTGGTCATTTCATTCGCTGCCAGTGAAGCTATTCTTGAAAAATGACTGGTCGCATTAGTGACGTGAGGTGAATATGCCGGTGTCTCGCCATCTATTGATCAACGTCGACGTGGGTTCGTGGGGCAGGAAACCTATTCCCCCCAAGATCATGGCGCTCCACAACCAGCGCTACTCCATTGACATGCGTGAGGTTCTGGCACTCGTCGCACTTCTTACGGCACCACCTATTGCCCTCGGCTTCGAACTCGATAATAGCTGGGCGTGCGCGCGCTATCTGCCTGCCCTAGACAAGGGCCCCTTCCTTCGACTCCGCCCTGAGTGGACAGAGCTCGATCCCCACCAGAAAACGGTGCTGAGTGACGATTTCGGCATGGGGCTTACTACGCTCCTGCTCTTCGAAGCTCTCGACACCATCTACTTCGCCAACACTCAGTACCTTGTGAAGACGCTCAACACGCCGGCTTTTAGTCTGAAGCCATCCCAGAAGAGCGGGCAGCGCAAGAGCCCCGACTTTGTCGCCGTCGACACCACGGGCCGGGCACACATCATCGAATGCAAGGGCACCCAAACGCCGAGCACACTCTACAAACTCTTGAACAACGGTATCCCTCAGAAGCAGAACATGCGAGTCGGCCCTCCCTACACCTTGGGGCAGAGTATCGTCGCTGGCGTCTACATTCCCCAACACGGCGGCGGGAAGCCTCTCTGCCGAATCATCGATCCGGAGATTAAGCTGGCAGAGGGTGAGCGTAACCAGGGAAATGGGGGTAACAACCTAGCGGTCGCAGTCGCTCGAGCGAATGTGGCCTCGGCATTGCACTTGCTCGGTCTACGTCGGGAGGGAAATGCAGTGGCCCTCAATGAACCTGAGGTAGAACGCTCTCCAGTCAAACGCGTCGAGGAACTGCCCGTAGTACTCGGCCTCGGTGAGTTGCAGAAGGAACCATTTGTCGTGCAGTCGCACACCGTCTTCTATCCCCAAGATCTCCTTACCGACAAGGGTATCGCCTTCGATGGGATTCGCATCCGAACGGGACTGAGCCGCAACATTTTCGAAGCAGTTGCCGTTGGAGATTTGGAGGGAGCAGTACGTCAATCCGTGGCACGCGCACGAATGGCTGGATGGAGGCGTGCGGCGACCGAGACGCAGCTGCAACTCACAACGGCGACAGGCATGTTTGCCGAGATCGAGCTGCTAACGCGAAGTTAGATTTATCGCTATGGATATGACAGCAATGCGCTTACTTGAGGCCGTTCGAAGTGACTGGACGACAATCATCAGCATCGCAACAGCATCAGTTGATGGAATCGGGGTGCAGAGCGCGGAGGAGTGCGGCGGATGTCAGTAGCCACGCCAGGAATCATTTCACCGCCACGTCCACGTGCAAGTGGCCGCCGTGCGGTAGGCGGTCGAAGCTGGGGGACGGGCGTCAGCGGGTATGATGCAGGGCCATGTACCCGAGACGCCGTCTTCTCGCCCGTGGGCCGTGGTTGTTCGATGTCAGACCGCAGCGGCTCATCGTCTTCCACGGTGCCGAAGGCGTGCGCCGGGACGTCGGCGGAGACGTGACGGAGTATCCACCCGCGCCTGTTGTGCTCGCCACGCTCAACCAGGCCAAGGACGTGTGGGTAGGAGGCGGAGATCGGCGTGTCTTCTCCGTGGGGACCAACGCTGACGCTCCCGGACAGGCCTTGCCGCGGGAGTGCTTCGACCTCACCAGCGATGGGGACCGGCTTATCGGGACGGTGGTGGACGGCGCCCTCAAGCTGACCACCCTCTTCGCGACCGATGGGTCCGGGCAACCGTGGGAGCCCATGACCTTGCCCAAGCCCGTGCGCGCCACGCACGGGTACGGTTATGCCGAGGGGCGCCCTCTCCGTCAGTCCCCGGATGGGGCGTTCCTCGATACGAGCCCCTTTGGCATCACCGTCGTGGAGAAGGGCCGGGGCCGCGTCTATGTGGTCCGCCCTGGGGCGGCTCAGCCGGAGGGAGCGCTCCAGGTGGAGCCGGGCGGAGACCAGGACATCTGGCGGACCCAGGCCACTCCCCATGGCGTGCTCCTCCTGGTCGTCATCAACTACAGGCAGACAGGGCTCCTTCACTTCGCTCTCGACGGCACCCTGCTTGGCTCCATCCCGGATCAGGAGGGTGATGACGATGAGGATGACCTGATCTGGGGCGGTGCCGGGGTTTGCGTCCTCGACGCGAACCGGGCGCTCTTCTTCCTCCAGGACAAGCTCCTCCTCGTGTCCCTGCCCGGGCTCCAGGTGCTGGAAACGCTCGTCGGGGATTGGCCCAGCTTCGTGGCCGTGACTCCAGCGGGGCCTGACCGGTGGTGGGTCGGCGCTGAGGACCGTGACGCGCTCTTCCTGCTCACCGCCGAGCCCGGACACCCCTTGCGCCTCAGCGCCTCGAACCGTCCGGTGAGCCCGGGCGCGCCGCTCATGCACGTGGGATTCAAGACGCCCACGATCCACTGGGCCGAACACTCCTCGGCGCCGCTGACCGTGTCCGCTCCCGTGGCCGAGACCTGGCGCGCGCTGGTGCGCAATGACGGGCCCGCGTGTGAGGCGGTGCGGATCCGCGTGTCCGGGGTGCTCGTCGGTGCTCGCGTGGTGGACGTGAGCGTGCGGTATCGCGGTCAGCCGCTCCCGATGGTGGAGGAGAACCGCGTGAACGTCGTGGGGCATACCTCCGGATTGGAGGCAGGGGCCACCGCGGAGCTGGAGGTGACCTTCAAGCCCCGGAGCGAGGGCTCGGGACCGCTCACCATCACCGTCGAGCCGTGCTCCTGGGAGTCGCAGCCCAGAGAATGGCAATGGGACAAAGAGCAGCCTCGCGTCCTCGCGGTGACGGGCCATCCGGCATCCGCCCATTTCCCGCTCACGGTGGAGTAGCGCGAACCTTCTCGGGCTCGGGCGCGGTGCCCATCTTCCAAAGCAGGGCGCCACATCCGAGCAGGACTCCCAGGCCCACTGCCGCCGCGAGGATCCAGCCTCGTCCCAATCGGGGCCGTGCCTGGGCCTCCGGGTCGTCGCTCGCGGTGATCTGCTGGACGAGCCGGGCCACCTGCCGCGGTGTCACCGGCTCACCCTCCGAGCGGATGAACTCCTCCAGGTCCTTCCGGAACGCGTGGCAGTCCGGGTAGCGCTGGTCCCGATCCTTCGCGAGCGCCCGGGCGAGGATGGCCCGCATGGCGCCGGGCAGGTCCGGGCGGTGCTGCTCGACGGGCACCATGGGCTCGGACAAGACGGCTTGAAACACGTCCCAGTGGGTCTTGCCCTCAAAGGGCCTGCGCGTGGTGAGCAGCTCGTAGAGCACCACCCCGAGCGAGTAGACGTCCACACGCCGGTCCACCCTCAAGCCCCTGATGTCCTCGGGCGCCATGTACACGTGCTGGCTCAGGTTGGGGACAGGGTGTTGGGGGGTCCACCGGGTCCGGAAGGCGTCGACGCCGAAGTCCAACACCTTGGCCGTCCCCTGGCGCGACAGGAGGATGTTGTACGGCCGGATGCAGTGGTGGATGAGCTCCAGCGGCTCGTTCGTCTTGGGGTCGGTGAGGTCGTGGGCATAAGCGAGCCCCTCGCAGGCTTGCGAGATGATGCGCGCGCACAGTGTCGCTGGCAGGGTCATCCGCTGGACCGCCAGATGATTGATCAAACTGCGCAGACTGGGTCCGTCGATGTGCTCCCTGGCGAGGAAGTACGTGCCGTCCGCCTTACCGAAGTCGAAGACCCGCACGATGTGCGGGTGCGTGAGCCGGGCGGCCATCTTCGCCGTGTCGAGGAACAGCTGCGCGAGCCCCACGTCCTCGGCCATGTCCGGCCGGAGGCACTCGAGCACCAGCGTCTTCTCGATGCCCCACCGGCCGGCGGCCTTGGCCAGAGAGTCCTCGACGATGCCTTCGCCGAGCAGGCGGATGCACTGGTATTTGCCGACGTGGGGCTTCACGGGGCGTATGAATAGCAGACCATGACCCGCTATCTCTTCCTCGGGCTTCTGCTGGCGCTGCTTCCTCTCCAGGCCGGCGCGGTCCCCCTGCCCGCGGATCCGTTGGTGGGCATCTGGGGCAGTGAGCGCGTCCTCGGGCCTCAAGTTCGAGGCGAGCTGACATTGGTGCGGAACGGGAGCGACTGGAGCGCGCGCATCTCGGGCTTCGACATCCCGGCTCGCGTCGAGGGCCGGAAGGTGTCCGTCGTCTTCCCAGGCGGCGAGCTTCGAGCCACGTTGGCGGAGAACGGCCAGCGCATCACCGGTCACTGGATCCAGCCTCCCGTGCTCATGAGCGGCATGAAGTTCGCCACTCCGGTGGAACTGCGCGCGGTTCAGCCCGGTGTCTGGCGCGGCAACGTGGCTCCGTTGGAGGACCGGTTCTCGCTGTACCTCGTCGTCCAGAAGCAGCCTGACGGGTTGGTGACGGCGTTCATCCGCAACCCGGAGCGGAACTTCGGCAACCGGATGCTGTTCCGCGTGGAGCTCCAGGACCGCACGGTCCGGTTCACGTCCACCCAGGGCGACACGAAGTTTGAAGGCACGTTCGACGCACAGTCCGGACGGCTGTCCCTCCCCTACCC
>NZ_RAWL01001321.1:0-409 GCF_003668885.1 Corallococcus sp. AB049A
CCTGGGCGGTGAATCCGTTCTGCGCCGCCGTTGCCAACGCGCTGCCCGAAGGCAGTGTAGGCAATGGAGCGGACTGCATCGAGATCGATGTGGTGTTACTCGCCAGATTGTTGTTGCCAGCCACCTGTGTCACCTGGCCGACACCGTTGACCTGTACACCGGCCCCGCCGGAGGCTGCCGCCCCGGGTGTGGCGCCCGCCAGAGCCCCTATGCCCATCTGCACCGACGCCAGTGTGCTCACTGCGACGCTGGCGGTACTGGTGCGCAGGTTGGTGGCGAGCAGCCGCGCTTCGGCCGCTGCCTGCCCTGCTTCGTTGCGCCATTGCGAGGCCATTTCAATCATGAATCCGCTGACGATGCTGGCGCCGAGGTATTTGCCGCGCTGCTGGGCCAGCTCACCGTCATCGGC
>NZ_RAWL01001322.1:0-409 GCF_003668885.1 Corallococcus sp. AB049A
ACCGATGGACGATCACAAGGAGGAGCAATGGAGGAGAAGCAACTGCTGGAGAGCGTGACCGGCATGTTGGATGCAAACGGAGACCGGGATGTAATCGTAATTAGCCGAGGCGTTAACCGCGAGCTCCACCGAGATCTAACAAAAGCGATTCGGGAAGAGAAACGATACGATAAGTGCACTTTGTACTTGACTACAAACGGAGGCGATCCAGACGGAGCCTTCAGAATTGCGCGGTGTCTTCGTCATCATTACACACACCTTCGCATCGTGATCCCGAGCTACTGCAAAAGCGCTGGTACGCTGATTGCGATTGTTGCAGACGAGCTAGCGATTGGAGACCTTGGCGAGCTTGGCCCGCTAGACATCCAAGTGCCCAAGGATTCGGAGTTGGCCGGACGTAGTTCTGGGC
>NZ_RAWL01001323.1:0-409 GCF_003668885.1 Corallococcus sp. AB049A
CATGAGCATCTGGACTCGTGCGAGGGACGAGTCAAATGATAATGATTCTCAGTTGACAATCAACAACCATTCTCAATTTGATTGATGAGATTAATGATCAAATTCTGAAATTCGATAGATCATGTCAATCAAATGGCGACGCAGCCGTGTAGAGTCGACTCTACCGAGGCCCCCGAGGCCCGCTCGGCCCCGGGGTTCAGACAAAGACCGTTTCGACCTGCGCCCAGCCGGCGGCGTCGACCTGCTCCAGCACCTCCAGCGCCTGCAGGTTCTGCAGCAACTGGCTGACCCGGCTGGCACCGAGGATCACGCTGGAGACGTTCGGGTTGCGCAGGCACCAGGCGATGGCCAGCGTGGCCGGCGTCTGCCCCAGCGCACGCGCCATCTCGCTGAAGCGGCGCACCTGGGC
>NZ_RAWL01001324.1:0-409 GCF_003668885.1 Corallococcus sp. AB049A
GGCGTGGAAGGTGCCCTGCTGGCCGGTGAAGCCCTGCACGATCACCTTGGTGTTCTTGTTAATCAAAACAGACATGGGAATTCCTTGGTGTCGAATCAGGCAGCGTTCTTGACAGCTTCAACGATCTTCTTGGCGCCATCGTTGATGTTGTCAGCCGGGATGATGGCCATGCCGCTGTCGCGCAGCAGCTGCTTGCCTTCTTCCACGTTGGTGCCTTCCAGGCGCACCACGACCGGAACCTTGACGCCCACTTCCTTCACGGCGGCGATGATGCCTTCGGCAATCATGTCGCAGCGGACGATGCCGCCGAAGATGTTGACGAAGATGCCTTCAACCTTGTCCGAGGACAGGATCAGCTTGAACGCCTCGATGACGCGCTGCTTGTTGGCACCGCCGCCCACGTCCAGGA
>NZ_RAWL01001325.1:0-408 GCF_003668885.1 Corallococcus sp. AB049A
GCGTTCGCGTGCTCGGGGCGGGACCCATTTTCGGCGGGGTTCCGCAACTCTGAAGCGGGCGTTGAATCAATGGGGGGACGGGCGGTGGCGCCCGGTTGACGGGGTTGTGGAAAAACTGTTGGGGAGTTTCCCCAGGACACCACCGTCAGCTGGCGCGGAAAGCGAACGCGAGATGAAGTTCGGGCTTCGTCGCCGGTCTCCGGAGCGATGGCCGAAATCACCCCCGAACGGGCCATGAGGGTCGGAATAGTGGCGTGACCTTCATGTTCGCGGGTTCATGCAGGTCGTGGCGTTTGCGGCTCCGCTGTCATGCCGGAACGGTCCACACCGTGGCCTGGGGATTCATGATCCGTTCACATTCCGTCCCCAGGGTTATCCACAAAGGTTGTGGATAACTCTGTGGGAAGG
>NZ_RAWL01001326.1:0-408 GCF_003668885.1 Corallococcus sp. AB049A
GCAGGCTTTCATCTCAGGCGTGCCGTGATATGGCGAATGCGAAAAAGGTTATGCTGCTGTATAGATCGGATGTAGGCAAATGCAAAAATACGCGGCGCAAGACAAGATACTCAGCAAGTCATGTGTGTTGATGTGGCGATGCTCTGCTCTCGGGGCATATACAACGCAGTGTCTGAACGAGAGGATATCTTGAGACCAGGCGCAACTCGAGCTCAACAAAACAACAGCAAACAACACTGAGATGAAGAGTGAGCAACACTCAAGCAAGCAAGGCAGTGGGGCCAATAGTACATGTACCTAGACGACTAGCCTGTCTCGAAAGTCACACGTGCTGGTCATCGTCGGTGACAGTCCAGCCGAGCCGATCGTGGGGATCCTCACGTCACGCGCCTGGCAACTGTTCCAGAC
>NZ_RAWL01001327.1:0-408 GCF_003668885.1 Corallococcus sp. AB049A
AAACAGACGGCTCAAACTTGCAATCCGACCCGTGCCAAATATAACGGTAACTAAGTCAAACGGCATCTAGCGAGAGATAAGAAACGAACTACTTAAACTTATAAAACAGAGAGGCGAGGCGGACAAAATTAAATTGTCTCCCTTGCTCCCGCACAGCGCGCACAGTTGTTTATTTCTCTCTCCCTCACTGTACTAGAATCGCGAGCAGACCGTTTTCGTTCAGTCGTTCACTGACTGATGCCGATCAGTGTACTAGATGGGAGCGGTTCAAGATTTGGCTCTGTAGGACAGTTGGGATACTTGTTGCTAGATGTACGAAAAGAACGAAGAGCGAGAATATCAGGGAATAGTTCGTTCTCGTTCAGTGTTGGGAATTCATTCTTTTAGTTCTTAGTACGTGAACTACAC
>NZ_RAWL01001328.1:0-408 GCF_003668885.1 Corallococcus sp. AB049A
CCCTACGCCTCAGACCCCGCGATGCCTTGGGTCAGAGCCCATTCCGTGGGAATGGGATCCGACCCCGGCCTGGCGCGTTACTTGTCGAAGCCCAGCAGCAGCGGGTCGTGGTCGGAGCTGCGCCACGGGCCCTGCACGTTGCGGCCCTGGTAGCCGCTGGCGTCCTGCTCGTCGGCGTTGCTGTGCCATTCGGCGGCACCGCGCAGGCGCCTGGCCATGCCCGGGTTCAGCAGGGCGTGGTCGAGGCGGCCGGTGTAGCCGTTGTAGACGTAGCTGTAGGGATGCTCGACCTTGGCAACCTTGAACGCGTCCTGCCAGCCCAGATCATGCAGGGCGCGGATCGGGTCTTCCATCGCGTAGGCATTGAAGTCACCCAGCAGCACCGCGTCCCTGGCGCCGGTACCGGTC
>NZ_RAWL01001329.1:0-408 GCF_003668885.1 Corallococcus sp. AB049A
CTCAAGTAATAATTAATTCATGGCATCGATTTTTGACTATACTTGCGGAAGATTTAGCTGACTGTATTTTTTGTCACAGATATATTTCAAAACAAAGTTCGCCAAGCCATCATTGATGGACTTCAGCGATGCGAAAGCTTTCGATGAGGAAGATAGACTCAAAGCTGAAATTGGATGTGAAAAGAAGTCTATTTCACTGTACCAGAAATGTAAAGATCTTGTATTTGGTTGACATATCTTACTAAGAATCTTCTCTATGTGACTATTTTATCTTTGTTACTGTATGCGTGTACACCTTTAAAACAAAAAATATGTCCCTTCGATCTACAATATATGAAAGAGAATGCAATGATATACTTTTATCTTGAGGAAAATTCATAATCTATGGACCCATGATTTAATGTGTGA
>NZ_RAWL01001330.1:0-407 GCF_003668885.1 Corallococcus sp. AB049A
GTTCATAAGTTACAGCCTGGTGACAGAGGGACGGACGGACAGCGGAGTCTTAGTAATAGGGTCCCGTTTAAACCCTTTGGGCACGTACGCCTGACGTGCGTGTGCGTGCAAAGCGTTTTCAGATGCGAGACGGGCTACGGACTCCAAAATTTGTTTTAGCGGCGCACGAAACCTGGAGCGGGCACCTGCTCTGTACCACTAGTGTCGTCATTGACATAAGAAAACGTCACGATCGCGTTCGCGTAAACGTCTAAATTACTATGGGGAAATTAACAGCGCCTCTAGTGGCACGTATCGGAAAGAAAGAATTCTCATAGTATTTGACACATTTACGCGAACGCGATCGAGACGGTTTACGGCGCGCAGCGTCTGCACTAAGCCTACTGTAGACCCGCGCGAGTTTACGG
>NZ_RAWL01000134.1:0-19823 GCF_003668885.1 Corallococcus sp. AB049A
GGCCGCGCCCACCCCTTCTGTCGCTCCGCCTCCGGCCGCGCTCCCTGCGTCGGAGGACGCGAACGCGGGGCTCGCGCGGGCGCTGCGCGCGTCGGGCCTGGCCGCGCTGGAGGACCGCGACTACTCGCGCGCGGTCGAGCAGTTCACCGAAGCGCTCAAGCTGCGTCCGGACGACAAGGACAGCGACCTGACGCGGCTGTTGGGCATCGCCATGGACCTGCGCTCGCGCGACCAGGGCCGCGGCCCGCAGACCGCTCCGGCGCGTGAGCCTGTGCCCTCCCGCACGCCGCCCCGCACGCGCGCCGCGAAGCTCGCCGCCGCGCGGGCCGCCCGCGAGCAGCAGGCCGCGCTGGCCGCTCCGCAGGAGGAGGCGAGGGGCGGCCTGTTGCTGGTGACGTCCACGCCGCCGGGCCTGGTGGTGATGGTGGATGGCAAGGCCCTGGACCTGACGCCGGCGCGGCTGCCGGTGTCCGCGGGCACGCACCGCGTGGTGCTCGCGCAGGGTGAGCGCCGGCTGTACGAGGAGACGGTGGACGTGGACGCGGACGCCGTGCGCTCGCTCAACCGCGACCTCAGCGCGGAGCTGACGCCGGCCGCGCAGAAGCCGGCCGTGGTGGCCGCCGTCCCAGCCTCGCCCCCGGCGACCAGCGTGGTGCCTGCCGCTGCCTCGCGAACCGAGGAGCCCACGACCCCGCCGGAGCCCTCCGTGGCGAAGGCCGCCGTGGCGCAGCGGGGCGACCTGGAGGTGACGTCGCCAGGGCTCTACGGCGAGGTGTGGATCAACGGCCGGCCGTATGGCTTTCCGCCCATCTCCGCGCAGGCCCTGCCCTCCGGGCCCGCGCGCGTGGAGGTCCGCGTCAACGGCGAGGTGAAGCGCCGGATGACGGTGGAGGTGGAGCCGGGCCGCAGCAAGAGCGTGCGCGTGAAGTGAAACAAGGCTGACGCCCGCATTCGACGCAGTGCGCGCAATCCCAGAACTTTCGGACCGCGCTGAACCCAGTACAGTGTTTTTCACGCGGAGGCTGTCTCCCCCCGGGACGGCGCTCCCGCGTTTCCATCTTCGAGAAGGTTGTTGCGTATGGGCTTCACCAGGCACGGGCGTCGTGTGTGTGTATGGCTTGCGCTGATGGGCGCGGGCACTGGCTTCGCGCAGACGGCGCAGGAGCCCACGCTGGACCCCGGACCGCCGGAGACGCCCTCCGCCCAGGAGCAGCGCGAGGCCCAGCTGGAGGACGAGCCGGAGGTGCACAGCCAGGTGGCGTCGTTCGCCATCACCAGGCTGCACGACTCTCCGGCGGTGGTGACGGCCATCACCGCGGATGAAATCAAGGCCTCCGGTGCGCGCGACCTGATGGACGTGCTGCTGAACGTGCCCGGCTTCTTCTTCGGCGTGGACGTGCAGGGCACGGTGGGGCCGGGCTTCCGGGGCCTGTGGGGCCAGGAAGGCAAGGTGCTGCTCATCATCGACGGCAAGGAGATCAACGAACAGCTCTACTCCACGATGCAGCTGGGGCACGAGTTCCCGGTGGAGCTGATTGAGCGCATCGAGGTGGTGCGCGGCCCCGGCTCCGTCATCTACGGCGGCAACGCGGAGCTGGCCGTCATCAACGTCATCACCCGGGGCATCCAGGGCAGCACGGACGCGCTGGCGGTGGGCACGTACGGGCAGCTGACGGACGGCCTGGG
Organism: Corallococcus sp. AB049A; assembly: GCF_003668885.1. Classification (NCBI taxonomy): domain Bacteria; kingdom Pseudomonadati; phylum Myxococcota; class Myxococcia; order Myxococcales; family Myxococcaceae; genus Corallococcus; species Corallococcus sp. AB049A. Next base: position 1,687 of record NZ_RAWL01000134.1, read on the forward strand.
CCGGCGCAGCCTCACGCTGTCGGGCCGCAAGGTCTTTGAAAGCGTGCCGGGCCTGAGCGCCTTCGCTTCCGCGTCGCTGGGGCAGGGGCAGCGCAGCGACGCCGTGTTCGACGACTTCTACGGCGGCTCCGCGAGCATGAACGGCGCGTCGGTGATGGACCCCACGGTGGTGCAGGCCGGCGTGGGCTACCGCGACCTCCAGCTCTCCATCCTGTACCAGCGCCAGGACACCACGTCGGTGGTCTCCGTGGACGAGGTGCTGCCCGCGCCCGCGAGCACCGACTTCGAGTCGTTCCACGCCGAGCTCAGCGACCGCTTCCGGCCCACGGACCGGATTGAGATCATCCCCCGGCTGAACCTCACGCTGGGCGAGTCGTACCGGGACTCGGACGAGGACTCGGAGTTCTTCTACGACAAGCGCTACCGGCGCATCCGGGGCCGGGCCCTGGCGCGCTGGGCGGCGTTCGACTTCCTCCAGCTCACGGGCGGCGTGGACCTGGCGTTCGACCAGGGCCAGCTGCGGGGGCCCGCGGGCATCGGCCTGCAGGAGCCCTTCAACGGCGACGAGGACGTCGTCTCCTACCGCAACGTCGCGGCCTTCATGGAGGTGTACTCGGACAACCCCATCGCCACGGTGGTGGCGGGCGCGCGCTTCGAGGACCACAGCGCCTTTGGCAGCTCGTTCGTGCCGCGCCTGGTGTTGCTCAAGTCCTTCGGGCCGGTGAGCGGCAAGGCCCTCTACAGCCGCGCCTTCCGCGCGCCGGGCATCGAGAACATCTCCCTGGGAGACGACGTCCGGCCGGAGCGCACCACGGTGTACGAGCTGGAGGCCAGCCTGCGCCTGGGCGAGGGCCAGACGTTGAGCGCCAACGCGTTCGACGTGGGCGTGACGGACCCCATCATCTATTCGTACGACCCGGTGACGGCGTCGGAGGCGTACCGCAACCTGGGCCGCCTGGGCAGCCGGGGCATCGAGCTGGACTACCGCGTGCGCGGGACGTGGGGCCGCGCGCAGGCGGGCTATTCGTTCTACCGGCCGGGCGGCCGCAACGACGTGGAGGACTACCTGGTGCCCGGGCAGCCCCAGGCCTTCACCGGCCTGCCCACGCACAAGGTCACGCTGACGGGCACGGCGAAGGTGCTGCCGTGGCTGTCCGTCAGCCCCACCGCCGTGCTGGTGGGCCAGCGCTTCGCCGTGGGGGCACCGGACGAGGAGGGTGTGTCGGAGGTCCAGACGCTTCAGCCTCGGCTCCTGCTCAACCTCTTCGTACGCGCGGAGAACGTGGGGACGAAGGGCCTGGAGATTGGCGCGGGCGTCTACAACATCCTGGGCAGCGACTTCCGGGTGGCCCAGCCCTACAACGGCGGCCACGCGCCCCTGCCCGTGTTCAGCCGGGAGTTCCTGGTGAAGCTCACCTACCTCTTCGAGCCGTCGTACGACGACGAGTAGCCTGGCCATCAGCCGGGACGCATCCGACGTTGCGCAAGGGCGTGGCGGGGCGTAGGGAAGCCGCCTGCCATGTCCGAGAACACCCAGCTCCTCGAAGCCGTCCGGAAAGAAGCCAAGCCGGGCCTCTGGTCCAAGGGCGTCAGCCTCGCGCGTGACGGGGCGGTGGCGCTCCAGTCGCGCTCGGCCTCGGAGGTCGAGCTGCGCGTGAAGGTGGCGGGCCGGGCCGTGGCCTTCACCGTCGTCCTCTACCCGGGCGACGAGGCGTGGGAGTGTGACTGCCCCAGCCCGGTGGACCCGTGCGAGCACGTCGTCGCGGCGGCCATCTCCCTGGACAAGGCGGAGAAGCAGGACGCGCCGCTGGAGGCGGTGTCGGAGCGATGGTCGCGCGTGGTGTACCGCTTCACGCGCGTGGAGGGCGGGCTGCAGTTGCACCGCGTCCTCGCGCACGCGGACGGCACGGAGGAGCCGCTGGAGGACCTCACCGGGCGCCTGGCGAAGCCGCAGGCCGGCATCACGCTGCAGGTGGAGCAGGTGGACCTGGTGATGGAGCGCCTGCTGGAGCGGCGCACCCGGGGGCCGCTCCTGGCGGAGAAGCTGGACGCGCTGCTGCGCGCCCTGGAGCCCGCGCGCAACGTGCTGCTGGACGGACGCCCGGTGGCGGTGTCCGGCGAGGTGCTGCCCCCTCGCGCGAGGGTGGAGGACAAGGGCCAGCAGTGGGTCATCACGATTACCCGCGACCCGCGCATCACGGAGGTGGTGAGCCCCGGCGTCGCGCTGACGGCGGAGTCCCTGGTGCGCCTGGGCGAGACGGCGATGACGGGCGCGTGGCTCCAGCACCTGCCGCTGGTGCGCACGTATTCGCCGGAGCAGCTGGGCGAGCTGTCCGCGAAGATATTGCCGGAGCTGGCGCGGCGCATGCCGGTGGACATGAAGAGCCGCCGCCTGCCGCCGCTGGACCGCGACCTGAAGCCGCGCATCCTGCTGGAGCTGAACCAGCTCACCCAGGGCCTGTCGGTGCTGCCCACGCTGGTGTACGGCGCGCCGCCGGCGGTGCGCATCGACAACGGGCGCATGGTGTACCTGCGCGGCGCGGTGCCGCTGCGCGACGAGGCCGCGGAGCAGAAGCTGCTGCACCAGCTGCGTGACGAGCTGAACCTGGTGCCCGGCCGCCGGCTCACGGTGCAGGGCCCGGAGATGATGCGCTTCGCGGACAAGCTGCGGAAGTTCCGGGGCGACCTGGGCGGCGACGCGGCGGGCATCGTCAGCCCGGACATGCGGCTCAAGCCGTCCCTGCGCGTGGAGGGCGGCGCGTCCGGCGCGGGCGTGCCGGAGGTGCGCTTCACGCTGGAGTTCGAGGTGGAGGGCGGCAAGGGCGGCGCGCGCACGGTGGACGCGGCCGCGGTGGTGCGGGCGTGGACGGAGGGGCTGGGGCTGGTGCCGCTGGAGGGCGGTGGCTGGGCGCCGCTGCCGCGCGCGTGGCTGGACAAGAACGGGCAGCGCGTCGCGGACCTGCTGGCCGCGCGCCAGGCGGACGGACGCGTGGCGAACCACGCGCTGCCGGAGCTGACCCAGCTGTGCGAGTCGTTGGATCAGCCGCCGCCTCCGGGGTTGGACAGGCTGGCCCCGCTGGTGGAGGGCTTCGAGAAGCTGCCGCCGCCGGTGCTGCCCGCGGAGCTCAACGCCACGCTGCGCGCGTATCAGCAGCAGGGCGTGAGCTGGCTGTCGTTCCTCAAGGGCGCGGGGCTGGGCGGCATCCTCGCGGACGACATGGGTCTGGGAAAGACGCTCCAGACCATCTGCATCCTGGGGCCGAAGTCGCTGGTGGTGTGCCCCACGAGCGTGCTGCCCAACTGGGTGGCGGAGCTGCAGCGCTTCCGGCCGTCGTTGAAGGTCTGCGTGTACCACGGCCCCGGACGCAAGCTGGACCCCTCGGCGGACATCACGCTCACCACGTATGCGCTGCTGCGCCTGGACGCGGCGGTGCTGGGCGCGCCCACGTGGGAGGCGGTGGTGCTGGACGAGGCGCAGGCCATCAAGAACCCGGAGAGCCAGGTGTCGCGCGCGGCCTTCGGGCTCAAGGCGAACCTGCGGCTCGCGCTCAGCGGCACGCCGCTGGAGAACCGCCTGGACGAGCTCTGGAGCCTGATGCACTTCACCAACCCGGGCCTGCTGGGCGGCCGCCGTCAGTTCGAGGAGAAGACGGCGCAGCCCATCGCGGACGGCAAGCCGGGAGCGGCGGAGGGGCTGCGCCGCCGCATCCGCCCGTTCATCCTGCGGCGCCTCAAGCGGGACGTGGCGCCGGAGCTGCCGCCGCGCACGGACTCCGTGATGCACGTGCAGCTGGATGAGCGCGAGCGCTCCGTCTACGACGCGGTGATGGCCGCGACGCGCGCGGAGGTGGTGGCGCTGCTCAACGAGGGCGGCAGCGTGCTGAAGGCGCTGGAGGCATTGCTCCGGCTGCGGCAGGCGGCGTGTCACTCCGCGCTGGTGCCGGGGCAGGTGGCGAAGACGTCCTCCAAGGTGCAGACGCTGGTGGACGCGCTGGAGACGGCGGTGTCGGAGGGCCACAAGGCGCTGGTCTTCTCGCAGTGGACGTCGCTGTTGGACCTCATCGAGCCGGGGCTCAAGGGAGCGGGCATCGGCTTCGAGCGGCTGGACGGAGCGACGGCGAACCGGGGCGAGGTGACGTCGCGTTTCCAGGGCCAGGACGGCGCGCCGGTGTTGCTGATGTCGCTGAAGGCCGGAGGCACGGGCCTGAACCTGACGGCGGCGGACCACGTGTTCCTGATGGACCCGTGGTGGAACCCGGCGGTGGAAGCGCAGGCCGCGGACCGCGCGCACCGCATCGGACAGGAGCGGCCGGTGATGGTCTACCGGCTGGTGTCCCAGGGCACGGTGGAGGAGAAGATTTTGGGCCTCCAGGAGAAGAAGCGGGCCCTGTTCGAAGCCGCGCTCAGCGAAGCCGGAGGCGCTGCCGCCATCACCCGCGAGGACCTGCTTCAGCTCTTCGCATGAGGCGCGGTGCGTCCGCCAATCTCCGGGAAGCGCTCATAGGTCCGTTTGAGCGCTTCCAGGTGGTCAGGGTCGTCCAGGTCGAGCGGCGCATCCGTGAGCCGCACGACCCATCCGCCTGATGCCGTGCGCCGAGCCCGTGAAAGCAGCTCGGCGTCGCGGCCCGGGTCCGGGAACCCGATGGCCTTCGCGGCATCAGCCGACCAGTAGTTCAGCCAGCCGAGGTAATAGGGAATCTCCGGCGCGCGGATGTTCTCGAAGAGTTTCAGGGCGGGCAGACCCCGGCGTGGGGATGGCGGCCCTTGTAGCGTAGGCGCTGTCTGATACGCGATGTCTACTGCGGCCCTGTCCGGCGTTGCTTGCCCCCAGAATGCATGTGCGCGCTCTGCGACGTGCTCCAGCATCGCCGGCGCTGCCTCGATAACGGCTGCGTCTAGAGGCAACTCCGCATGGACTTCAAATTGGTCCTGACCGGCTGGGCTGAAGAGTCCTGCTCTTTCCCTGCCCGTTACTGTCACGGGGAAACGCTCATCCCCGTTGCACACAATGGGGAAGCCGCCGTCCTCGATACTTTCAATGAGCCATGTGTCACGGCGTGGCAATGCAATGGGGCGCCCGCTGGTGGAGAGCCGCCACTCCAGGCGTAGGCCAGGGAGCGCCTCTTCCATTCCACGTACGCTGTCGACTGTGCGGCGGTCTTTGCCCACAAGTGCGGGTGCATAGACGATGATGCCGAGGCTTTTTTGCGTACTCATCTTTTACACCCCGTGACGACAACCTTGAGGTTTCTATCCAGCAGTAGCAATGCCTCTCTGTGCTGTTCGGAACTCACGCCAACGACGAATGCATAGCCACATGCCGCCGCGGCTTTTCGCTCCTTGCTCAATTGCTTGAATTCCTTTTCCAATTCTTGTTTCCGGACAAAGGCGTTGTACGAGTCAAATTGGTGGGTCTTGATCTCCCAAAGCACTCTCACGCCCACTTGCAGTGCGTCGAAGCTCACTCCGTCCACGATCACGTCCATTCCGGGATAGCGGTTGGGCGGGAACTTGTCGGCGCATTCATTATGCGGGTCGTCCTCGCCCGCATGCGGCACTGGAACCGGTTCGCATGAAGGGCGGCGTGTCCGGTCCACGGGCACGGGTGGTATCGGAGGCTGCCAGTCCTGTCCTGCTGGCTCCGGTTCCAGCTTGGGCTTCCGCTTCGCTACGGCCTCGGTGGTTGGCCCCTTTGTTCCTCGTGAGGCCGCAGCCTCCTCGGGGTAGTGGTGGCGCAGTTCATACGCGTCCAGTTCTTCCTTGATGGCGACGGCGATCACCACCACGCCAAGGACAATCACGGCTCCCAGGACAATCTCTGGAGCCGCCAGCACGCAGAACCCGAGCCCTACGGCAGCGGCGCCAGCGGAGGCAACCGCGCATCGCCCCGTGGTGTCGTGGAACTCGAGCCGGTCGTGGTCGAGGTCCTGGTAGCACCGCTCCACCAGCACCGGCCAAGACTGGGAAGCTTCGCGAACAACGCACCGCCCACCATCCGTCCATGGCAGCGCCGCCGCTCGCCGGAGGTTGGCGATCCTTGGCGTCGGCACGCTTGGAGGAGTCGTAGCGCATGCCGTGAGGAAGAGGAGGAGCGCGGCGCAGGCACGGAGTCGCATGCCTATGCGCCGCTTCTCAACACAGTAGGGCGGGCGGCACGTATCGTGGAAGTCATCAACGCCACTCCTCCCGGGACAGCAGGTCCAATACACGAGCGCGCACGTCATCCCGGATCTCACGCACGCGCTCCAGGGACTTCCCCTTGGGATCTTCCAGGGGCCAGTCGTCCCGCTTCAAGCCCGGCACGAAGGGGCACGCATCACCGCATCCCATGGTGATGAGCCACTGGGCGTCCCGGGCGAGCTCAACCGTGAGGAGCCGGGGCCTGGCCTCCGACAGGTCGATGCCCACCTCGGCCATGACCGCCTGGACTTCGGGATGCACTCGGGCTCCCGGCTGCGTCCCCGCGGAAACGGCATGCGCTCGCGTCGGGTCCGCCATGGCGTTGAAGAACGCTGCCGCCATCTGGGAGCGGCCAGCGTTGTGCACACAAGCGAAGATGACCTTCTTCATCGGGCAGCCTCTTATTTGACGAACGTCACCGCCACCTTCGCGGCGTCCGGGTCGCTGAAGCGCAGCAGTTCCTCTCCCTCCTGCACCAGCGCATCCTTGTCCGCCTTCTTCACCGGCTCGAAGGGCTTGCACATCATCGTCACGGCGCCCTTCTTGCGCTCCGCGCTCCATGAACCCGCGACGTGCCCGTCCACCAGGAACACGTTGAGCACGCGCAGGTTCTTCGTGGACAGCTTCTCGCGGTGCTCCTCCGGCACGACGCGGGTGCGGTCCGCGTGGGAGAGGATGAGGTTGTCGAAGTCCGGCAGGAAGCGCACCGGCGCGGGCGTGTCCTCGGCCGGGCGCGGGGCCTTGGGCAAATCGAAGAGGACGCGCTTCTTCTCGTCCCGGAACTCCACCAGCTTGCCTCGCACCTTCTCGAAGGCATCCTTCAGCGGCTTGATGCCGGACCAGGACTGCATGTCCGCCACCGTGGCGGGACCGAAGGCGGCCAGGTAGCGCAGCACCAGCGGCGACACGTCGTCGTCCGTGGACAGCTTCTCCCCCAACCACGACTCCGCCAGCGTGAAGCCGGAGCTGCCGGGCCAGCCCCACTCCATTCCCTCCTCGGGCACCTGGACGAGCGGCAATCCCACTCGCGCGGCGAAGCCCATGGCCCGCTCGTCGCCGCCCACGTGGTGCTTCAGCAGGTGCTCACGCACCTCCTCGAAGGTGCGGGGCTTCTCCTGCAGGAAGGGCCTCGCGGTGGCCAGCAGCGCGGGCAGATCCAACGCCGTGGCGCGCTCCTTCAGCACGGAGCGCATGGCCGCGTCGAGCAGCGGCTGGAAGAGGCGACGGAAGCGCAGGTAGTCCTTCGTGGTCATCAGGTGCAGCGTGCCGCGCATCATCGTGCCGCGCGCCAGCTCGCGCTTGAGCGCCAGCTTCGTCAGCGCGTCGCGCTGGAAGCCCTGGAGTCGCGACCACAGGGCCAGGTACGGCGGACGCGCGAGCTGGGCCTGGAGCCCCACCAGGTGCTCGATGGCTTTCGGCACCGTCATCTTCTCGCGCGTGAGCAGCAGCTGGCGCGCGAGCGTGGCGCGGTTGAGGGCCTGACGGGACAGGACGTCGCTGGGCATGCGCCCGAGCATACCCAGCGGCCTTCAGCGCGCGAGCGCGGGAAGCACCTTCGCGCCAAACGCCTCGATGAACCCGTCCTGGTCGCGGTTGACGTTGTGCAGGTACAGCCGCTCGAAGCCCAGGCGCAGGTCCTCTCCCAGCCAGTCCACGTGCTGCTGGAGGCTGCTGGAGACGCGCAGCGGGCCGTCCAGGTCGTGCGGCTGCACCACGCTCGCGGCCTCCTGGAACTGCGCGGGCGCGCGCAGGTCGGTGAGGACGCTGTTGGCGAAGATGTTGGACGCCCACTGGTTGTACGCGCCCTCGCGCGCCAGTTCGTCGTCGGACGCGTAGGACAGCTGCACCTTGAGGAACATGGGCTTGCCTTCGCCGCCGCCCTTCCGGAAGGCCTCCACCACCGGACGCAGCTCCTCCGGGGGCCGTGCCGTGGTGATGAGCCCGTCCGCCCAGCTCCCCACCCACTCCGCCGTCTTCGGCGAGACGGCGGCGCCGATGAGCAGCGGCATGTCCTTGGGGCGCGTGTAGAGCTTCGCCTCCTCCACGGTGACGAGCCCCCGGTGTGTCACCGTCTCGCCCCGGAAGAGGGCGCGCAGGATGTCCACGCACTCCTTGAGGCGCGCGTTGCGCAGGTCCTTGGCGGGCCAGCCCGTGCCGGTGATGGCCTCATTGAGGTACTGGCCGCTGCCGAGCGCCATCCACGCCCGGCCGGGATACATCTCGTTCAGCGTGGCCAGCGCCTGCGCGACGATGGCCGGGTGGTAGCGCTGGCCCGGCGCGGTGACGGAGCCGAAGGACAGCCCGGTGCTCGCGAGCGCCGCGCCCATGAACGCCCAGGCGAAGCCGCTCTGTCCCTGCGCGTCCGTCCACGGGTGGAAGTGATCCGAGTTGAGAGCGGCCTGGAAGCCCGCGCGCTCCGCCTTCTGACAGAGGCGCAGGAGCTCGCTGGGGGGGAACTGTTCGTGCGACGCGTGGAATCCGATGAGGGGCATGCGTGCGCCACCCTGGAGCGGCAGCGCTCCCACTGCGAGGCCCGTCTTCACGCGAGTGTTGGCTGAACGAAGTCCGGCTGCCCCCAGGTGTGGGGTTCCGCACGGCGGTCCCATCCGAACGGCCACTGCCGCGAGGGGAGGGCTAAACGGAAAGGATGATTGAAGACCTCTGGTACAAGAACGCGGTCGTCTACTGTCTCGACGTCGAGACGTTCATGGACGGCAACGGCGACGGCGTGGGGGACTTCAAGGGCCTCAAGCGCAAGCTGGACTACCTGGCGGGCCTGGGCATCACCTGCCTGTGGCTCTTGCCCTTCCAGCCCACGCCCAACCGCGACAACGGCTACGACATCAGCGACTACTACGGCGTGGATCCACGGCTGGGGGACCTGGGCGACTTCGTGGCCTTCACCCACGAGGCGAAGCTGCACGGCATCCGCGTCATCATCGACCTGGTGGTGAACCACACGTCGGATCAGCACCCGTGGTTCCAGGCCGCGCGCAAGGACCCGGACAGCCCGTACCGCGACTACTACGTCTGGTCGAAGAAGCGTCCAAAGGACGCCAACAAGGGGATGGTCTTCCCGGGCGTGCAGCCCTCCACGTGGACGTACGACAAGGAGGCGCGCCTCTGGTACTTCCACCGCTTCTTCCACTACCAGCCCGACCTCAACGTCGCGAACCCGGAGGTGCGCGAGCAGATCCTCAAGGTCATGGGGTTCTGGCTGGAGCTGGGCGTGTCCGGCTTCCGCGTGGACGCGGTGCCCTTCCTCGTTGAACTGAAGGGCTTGAAGAACCCGGACGTGAAGAACCCCTACAAGCTCCTGGAGGAGATGCGCGAGTTCCTGTCGTGGCGCAAGGGTGACGCCATCCTGCTCGCCGAAGCGAACGTCACCATGGACGAGGTGATGGAGTTCTTCGGCGACAACGACCGCATGCAGCTGGTCTTCAACTTCCTGGCGAACCAGAACTTCTACCTGGCGCTCACGCGTGGGGACGTGACGCCGCTGGTGCAGGCGCTGAAGTCGGCTCCCAAGCTGCCGCACACGGCGCAGTGGGCGAACTTCCTGCGCAACCACGACGAGCTGGACCTGGGGCGCCTGTCGGACAAGGACCGGCTGGAGGTGTTCCAGGCGCTGGGGCCGGACAAGGGCATGCAGCTGTATGACCGGGGCTTGCGCCGCCGGCTCGCGTCCATGCTGGACGGGGACCGCCGCCGCATCGAGCTGGCGTACAGCCTGATGTTCTCCCTGCCGGGGACGCCGGTGCTCTGGTACGGCGACGAGCTGGGCATGGGAGAGAACCTGGCGCTGGTGGAGCGGCAGGCCGTGCGCACGCCCATGCAGTGGAGCCCGGAGCCGCACGGCGGCTTCACGCTGGCGGAGACCCCCGTGAAGCCCCTGGTGGCGGAGGGGCCGTTCGGCTTCCGGCAGGTGAACGTGGCGCAGCAGCGCCGCGACCCGGGCTCGCAGCTCAACTGGACGGAGCGCATCATCCGCGCGCGCAAGGAGTGCCCGGAGCTGGGCTGGGGCGCGTGGAAGGTGCTGCGCACGGGCAACAAGGGCGTGCTGGCCATCCGGTACGAATGGAAGGGCAACGCCATGGTGGTACTGCACAACCTGGCATCACGGCCCTGCACGGTGAAGCTGGACGTCGGCGGCGAGGAGCCGTGCACGCTCTTCAACGTGCTCAGCGAGGACCACTCCGAGCCCGCGGACAACGGGCGCCACGTGCTCACGCTGGAGGGCTACGGCTACCGCTGGTACCGCGTGGGCCTGGAGAACCCGGCGCGCAAGCACCGCACGGAGCCGCTGCCCTGAGGTCCAGGGAAGCGGCCCCGCCGGTGTCACCGCGTCAGCGGGTTCAGTTCAGCTCCACCTTCTGGAAGAGCCGCTCCGGCGGGGCGACGCCGTCGGAGAAGTCCAGGATGGAGGTGTAGTAGGTGGGGTCGTTCCAGGAGCCGATGAGCACCTGGTCGTGGCCCAGGCCACGGAAGTCACCCACCAGCATCCGGTTGGCCATCGAAGGCGCGTAGAAGCTCACGCCCTGCGCTTCGCTGTAGCGGACCTCGGCGGGCGCGACGCCGTCGAAGAAGTCCGCGATGAGCATGGCCGTGCCGGTGGTGACGTTGTTCACCAGCAGGAGCTGGTCGTAGCCCAGGCCCCGGAAGTCTCCCGCCACCTGGTTGTCGTCCGCGTCCATCAGCCCGTCCAGCACCGTGAAGGCGCCAGAGGCCTCCACGTAGCGCACCTGGGCAGGGCCCACGCCCGCGCTGAAGTCGAGGAGCTTCACCCGCGCGCCCGTGCCGGAGCGGTTGAGGCAGAGCACCTGGTCGTAGCCCCGGTTCTGGAAGTCGCCCACGTAGAACCGGTCGTCCGGCTCGGAGCAGTCCTCGAAGGAGTTCGGCGCGCCCCAGGCCTCGTGGTAGCCGGCCTCCGAGGGGGCGGCGCCGTCGCTGAAGTCGGTGATCATCACGCGGCCGCCCGTGCCGGAGCGGTTGAAGAACAGCACCTGATCATGCCCCCGGTTGAGGAAGTCACCCGCGAGCTGCAGGTCCTCCGGGTCGTGCCAGCCGTCGAGCAGCGGGCTCTGCCCCCAGGACTCGAGGTAGCGCACCTCCGCGGGGACGGCGCCGTCGCGGTAGTCGGTGATCATCACCCGGCCGGCGTAGCCGTCGGTGTTGATGAAGAGCATCTGGTCGTAGCCCAGGCCTCGGAAATCACCCGTCAGCTTGATGTCGCTGGGGTTGTGCCAGCTGTTGAGCAGGGGGGAGGCGGTCCAGGACTCCTGGTAGTGGAAGTGGGGGAAGGCATTGGCGTTGACGTAGCCGGAGACCAGCACGCGCGGGCCATAGCCCGACCCGTCGATGGCGATGAGCTGATCCGCGCTGCCCGGGCCCGCGAAGACGCCCGCCTTGTAGACGGAGGGCATGGTCAGCCGGAACGTCTTGGGGGCGTTGACGAGCAGCGGGCTGTGACGGCCTTGCAGATCCAACGCGAAGACGCGCAGCGTGTGCTCCTGGCCGTCCACGTAGAGGTCCGGGATGCGGAAGGAGAAGCCGACCTTGCCGGTCGTCATGGGATAGGTGTACCTCACGTCGGCGCGGTTGAGGTTCGCCACCACGGTCGTCACGGACGCCGGGTTGCCGTCGATGGAGTAGGAGACCGTGATGGAGGTCGTCGGCGAGTCCAGGTCCAGCGCCCAGCCCGTCACCGTGCCGTCATAGGAGATGTTCTCCAGCGTGCCGAAGGCGCCCGGCAGGTTGAACGTGCGCGGCGAGCCCGCGAGCAGCGGGTTGTGGATGCCCTGCACGTCGATGCCGTAGACGTGCATCGTGTGGTTCTGGCCGTCGCGGAAGTACGCGGGCACGGGGAAGTAGAACCCGTGGTCGCCCGCGATGCCGTCATGCGCGGTGTTGACGTCCGGGCGCGCGACGTTCGCGAGCGCGGAGCCGCCGAACGCGCCGGAGCCCGAGGGCCCGTCGATGTAGTAGTGCACGTCCGTGGAGACCTCCGGCGACGCGGTGTCGAAGGTCCAGCCCTTCACGTAGCCGGTGGAGGTGATCTCCTCGAAGTTGCCCTTCGTCTCGCCCGGGTACATGGACGCGGCGGAGGCGACGTCGCCCGCGCTCAGCTCATAGCCGGCGAGGGTCTCGCCGCCCAGGGAGCGGATGGTCTCCATGGGGTCACCGGTCACGGGGTCGGGCTTGCCGAACGCCGTGCTGTGGTAGTGCATGACGGACGCGAAGTCATACGGCCCGAAGTCGTCGCTGTCGCTGATGTGCTGCTCGAAGTTGTGCTCTTTGCCGTCCTCGATGTTGTCCCAGAGGATTTCCACGTAGGTGTCGCGGTCCTCGCGGCTCTGCTCGTGCCAGAAGCCGATGGCGTGACCCAGTTCGTGGATGACGCCCGACAGCCCGCATGCGCCCTCCAGCGTGATGAACTGCCGGCCGCCCTTGCGCCCCACGTGCGAATAGCAACCCTGTCCCTTCACGAAGTAGACGTGGTCCACGGAGGTGGGCGTGGAGGCGGAGAGGGGCACGAAGCGAAGGCCCGTCTTGCGCTGCCAGTGCCGGATGGCGTCGTTGATGACGTAGTTGTCATCCAGCGACCCGTAGACGTGGACGTACGGGACGACGCCGTTGGGCCAGCGCTTGCTGCTGCCGGAGATCTGGATGCTCTCCGCGGAGACGTGGTTGGCGGCCTGGGCCTTGACCTTGGGGGACTCGCGCTCCACGTCCTCCACGGTGCCCAGGATGATGTCGCCCTCGAAGAGGGCCAGGCCGTTGACGGCCTGGTATTTCACCTCGCGGGCTTCGGCCTTGGGGCCAATGTGGACCCACGCGGAGCGGACTCCGGAGAAGGCGGGTGATTGTGGCGCGGGCGGGGTGGTGGGTTCAGCGGCGTCTTCCGGACGGCAGGCGGTGCCAAGGCAGGCCACGGCCGTGAGCGCCCGGAAGAGCCGGGCGTGATGGGTGATGCGCATGGGTGATTCCCCCTCGTGGGAGTCGCAATGACTCGCGGTGCATTACGGAGGGACTCGCGGAGGTTGGCTGTGCGGTCGTGACGTTTCCCGCGCTAAGACGGAATTCCGTCATGAGCCCCGCGCCTTCAGAGTTGTCGCCCCCGCGTGTCGCGCTGCACTGCGCGCTCGCGTTCGCCGTGCTGTTCGCCTGCTACGAAGCGCCGGAGGGCCTTGGCGGGAGGCTCTTGGGGAGCTTCGCGGTGACGGCGGTGCTGATGATCCTCTTCCACGCCGTGGCCTGGGGCGTGGGGCGGTGGCTGGGGTACCGCAATGGCTTCCATGCGTATGCGTTGGAGTGGCGCGGCTCCGCGCTCGCGCGGGCGTTGGCGTTGATGCTGGTGCTCAAGCCGGTGTCCGTGCTGGCCGGTGTGGCATTGGGTTGGATGCGCGTGCAGCCTTTGACGAATCCCCAGATGGGGACGGCGCTGCTGGTGGCGGTGCTGGGCGCGGCGGTGTCCACGTTCGTGCCGTCGGTGGCGGAGGACATCGTCGCGCGGGGCTTCTGGTACCGGGCGTGGCCGGTGGCGGGGCAGGGCGCGGGCTACGTGGTCCTGTCCGCGGGCGTGTTCGTGCTCACGCACGTGTACCGGTTGGGCAATGGTCCACTGGAGTGGCTGATGTTGTTCTGCACGGGCCTGGCGTACGCGGCGGCGGTGGCCCGCACGGGCTCGCTGTGGGGCGCCGTGGGGCTGCACTGGGGATGGAACCTGGCGAACGCGCTGCTGGACCTGCAGCTGGACGTCAACGCGGTGGGGCAGGGTGGCCGCGTGCTGTCCGCAGTGACGGGGCTGGTGGCGCTGGGGTTGGTGGTGCTGCTGCCGAAGCGACGGGCCGCCTCCGTGTAGGTGGCGGGTTGCCGGGCTTCGGGTTACAGACCCATGGGAGGAGGCTCGCGATGCCCGCTCCCCTGACGCGGCGCCCGGAGACGAAGTCGTTCAGCATCGAGGACCTGCTCGACCGCGTGCGGCGCGGCGAGGTGCGGATCCCCGACTTCCAGCGCCCGCTGCGGTGGACCGCCGAGGACGTGCGCGACCTGCTGGACAGCGTGTACCGGGGCTATCCCATCGGGACCCTGTTGTTCTGGCGCCGGGAGGCCCCCGCCGCCAACGTCAGCTTCGGGCCCGTGCGCATCGACGCGCCCTCCACGAGCCAGGGCCTGTGGGCCGTGGATGGACAGCAGCGCGTGACGGCGCTCGCGGGCGTGCTGCTGCATCCGTCCTATGGCGACGAAGCCGGACGCGATGACTTCCACCTGTACTTCGACCTGGAGACGGAGGAACTGCACGCGCCTCCCGCGACCGGTGCACCTCCGCCGCACTGGCTGCCCATGAACGAGGTGCTGGACAGCGAGTCGCTGCTCCACTGGCTCAACCGCTACCCGGGCCGCGAGGCGCACCCGGAGCACCTGCGCGCCGCCATCCGCCTGGGCAAGGCCATCCGCGAGTACCAGGTGCCCGCGTACGTCGTGGACACGGAGGACGAGAAGGTCCTGCGCATCATCTTCAAGCGTCTCAACACCGCGGGCCGGCCGCTCACGGATGAAGAGGTATTCAACGCGCTGTACGTGGGCTCGCGCTCGCTCAGCCTGGAGTCCGTGACGGAAGGACTGCGGGAGCTGGGCTTCGGCGGCATCCCGGAGCCGCTGCTGCTGCGCGCCGTGCTGGCCGTGCGCGGGCTGGACTTCACCCGGGGCTATCAGGAACAGCTCAGCCAGGACGACGAGCTCACGGAGACCGTCCGCCGCACGGACCGGGCGCTCCGGGACGCCATCGTGTTCCTCAAGCGCGATGCGTTCATCCCGCACCTCAAGCTCCTGCCCGCTCCGGAGAACTCGCTGGTCCTGCTGACCCGGTTCTTCCAGCTGCACCCTGAACCGTCACCGCGTTCGCGCGAGCTGTTGTCCCGCTGGTTCTGGCGCCACATCGTCTTCGGCGGCTGGGAGCTCAAGCCGCCGGAGGCCCTTCAGGTCTTCGCCGCCATCCGCTCCGACGAGGAGCGCTCCATCCAGGCGCTGTTGGGGCAGGTGCCACCGCCGCTCATCCGCTGGTGGATGGAGACGGGGATGCCCGTCATCCCCAATGCCCCCGTGGGCATCCCGCTGGTCCTGCGCATCGCGATGCTGTCCCTCCAACCGCGCCACCTGCTGACAGGCGCGGTGCTGGACCCCGCCGAGTTGCTGGAGCAGCCGGGCGAGGGCTTCCATCCCATCCTCCCCCCTGGGGACATGCGATGGTTCATGCCTGGAATCGTGGACCGCCGCATGGTCCGACGCGTGGTGGAGGGGACCTTCGGCTTCCTCTTCCACCCCCCGGTGCCGGGACGCCCGTTCTTCCAGGTGCTCGGAGCCCAGCCGCCGCTGGCGGAGGAGATCCTCCACAGCCACGGGCTCACCTCGCAGGCCGTGGACGCACTGAGGCGCACGGACGGGTTCGGCTTCCTCTCCCTGCGCCAGGCGGTGCTGGAGCCCGTGCTGCGCCAGTTCATGGAGGCCCGCACGCGCTGGGACGACTCGGACCGGCCTTCGCTCCAGTCGATGATCATCGACGACGATGAGGACTGACATGGAACCCACGCTGCCCGTGTCCACCACCGGCATCCTCGACGTCCTCATTGGTGACGTGCACGTCGGCACGCTCACGCTGCTCGCGGACGAGCGCATCGAGTTCAGCCTCTCCGAGGACTACCGCCAGCGCTACCCGCGCCCCGTGCTGGGACAGTTCTTCGAGGACGACCTGTCGCGCCGCCACACCAGCCGCATGCGGCTGCCGCCGTTCTTCTCCAACCTGCTGCCCGAAGGCCCGCTGCGAGACCTCATCTCCGAGCGTCAGCACATCGCCCGGCAGCGCGAGTTCTTCTTCATCGCCCACCTGGGCGCGGACCTCTCCGGCGCCGTCATCGTCCGCCCCGCGGGCGAGCTCGCCGGCCACGACGCCCCGCTCGTGGACGTCCCCGCTGAACCCGTGTCGGACGGAGAGCCGCTGCGCTTCTCGCTCGCGGGCGTGCAGCTCAAGTTCTCCATGCTCCGGCGCGACCGGGGCATGACGCTGCCCATGGGCGGCCTGGGCGGTGACTGGATCGTCAAGCTCCCGGACAACCGCTACGACCGCGTCCCGGAGAACGAGCTGTCCGTGATGACGTGGGCGCGCGCCACCGGCATCGACGTGCCGGAGCTTCAATTGCTCCCGGTCGCGGACCTGCACGGACTCCCGGAGGGCATCACCCTGCGCGAGGACCTGGCGTACGCCATCCGCCGCTTCGACCGGCCGTCCCCCGGCCGCCGCGTGCACATGGAGGACCTGGCGCAGGTGCTGGGGCTGTACTCCGATGAGAAGTACAAGAAGTACAACTACGAGACCATCGCCAACGTGCTGCTCAAGGTCTCGGGGCTGGACGCGCTCCAGGAGTTCCTGCGGCGGCTGGTGTTCATCATCGCATGCGGCAACGGCGACGCGCACCACAAGAACTGGTCGCTCTACTACCCGGACGGCACGCGCCCCACGCTGTCCCCCGCGTACGACTTCGTCTCCACCATCCAGTACATGCCGCAGGACCAGCTCGCGCTGAACCTGGCGAAGTCCAAGCGCTTCGAGGACGTGTCGCTCCAGAGCTTCGAGCGGCTGGCGAGCAAGCTGGGCCTGGGCGACGAGGACGTCCTCCCGGTGGTGAAGGGCGCCGTGGAGGTCGCGCTCGATACGTGGACCACGCTGCGCGCGGACCTGCCCATGCCGGAGCTCTTCAAGCAGCGCATCGAGGAGCACTGGAAGCGCGTCCCGCTGCTCCAGGGCAACGTGAAGCGCAGCTCCGGCGAGCTGCGCCAGACGGTCAACGCCTTCTTCACCCTCTACAACGAGCTGCCCCGCCTGGGGCCCGGCAGCGACGCCTGCACCCGCGAGGCCCTGCGGCGCCTGTCCCCGCTGCCGCCCTCGCCGCGCGTGCTGGACCTGGGCGCGGGCACCGGACGGCAGTCGCTGGTGCTCGCGCGGAAGCTGGGCACGCGCGTCACCGCCGTGGACCTGCACCGGCCCTATCTCGACCGGCTGGAGCGCGAGGCCCGCGAGCAGGGACTGGCGGACGCCATCGTCACGCGCCAGGAGGACATGAGCGCGCTGTCGCTGCCGCCGGCCTCCGTGGACCTGCTCTGGTCCGAAGGCGCCATCTACGTCGTGGGCTTCGAGCAGGGCCTGCGCCAGTGGCGGCCGCTGCTCGCGCCCGGGGGCTTGATGGCCGTCACCGAGTGCACCTGGCTCACCGACGTCCGTCCTCCGGAGGCCGTGCGCTTCTGGTCCTCCGGATATCCGTCCATGGGCAACCTCGCCCAGAACCGCGCCACCGCGGAGGCCGCGGGCTTCACGGTGCTGGACACCTTCACGCTGCCCGCGTCCGCGTGGTGGGACGACTACTACACGCCGCTCCTCCAGCGCATTGAACGGCTGCGCCCCACGGCGGACGCGGCGCTGCGCGAGGTCATCGCGGCGGCGGAACAGGAGATCAACCTGTACCGCCGCCACGGGGACAGCTACGGCTACGTCTTCTACCTGCTGCGTTCGCGCGGGGCGTGACGCCTCCCGTGGTGGCGCGGAAGGGGACGAACGGGGAGGATGGGCGGCCCATGTCGGCCCCCGCTTCCCGTGCCGTCCCCGCCGGGGACTCGCCCACCGACGCCTCGCTGACGCTGCTGAGCATCCCCGGCACGACGCAGGCGGAGGTGGACACCTACTGGCTCACGCACGTGTACCAGGGGGACCGGCTGCCCCAGCTCACCCTGCGCGCGGTGGCGCTGGGCGCGGGGCTGGGCGTGCTCACCTGTGCCACCAACCTCTACGCGGGGTTGAAGACGGGCGTGGCGTTCGGCGTGGCCGTCACCGCCGCGCTGCTCGCGTCCGCGGCGCATGGGGCGCTGCGGCGCCTGGGCCCTCGTGCCGCCGGAGAGCCGCTGTCCCT
>NZ_RAWL01001331.1:0-407 GCF_003668885.1 Corallococcus sp. AB049A
TCGTAGAAGAAGTCGTTGACATAGACCGGGGCCAGCATCAGCTGGATGGTGCTGTACACGTCCGACACCGACATGCCCATCGACTGCGCCTGCACGCGGTCCACGTGCAGCTGCAGCTGCGGGGCGTTCTCCAGCCCGTTCGGACGCACGCCGACCAGGGCTTCGGGCTTCTGCGCGGCCTTGCCCAGCAGGATGTTGCGCGCCTGGGTCAGCTGTTCGTAGCCGGCACCACTGCGGTCCTGCAGCCACATGTCGAAGCCGCCGAACTGGCCGAGGCCCTGCACGGTGGGCAGGTTGACCACGAAGATCTGCGCTTCCTTGATGCCGTAGAACGCGCCGTTCATGTTCTGGATGAACTCGGGCGCGGTGAACTTGCGTTCCTCCCACGGCTTCAGGCGGATGAAGCC
>NZ_RAWL01001332.1:0-407 GCF_003668885.1 Corallococcus sp. AB049A
CCACCGAGAAGAGCGTCAAGGCGCCGGTTGCAAGCGTGCCCGCCAAGGAAGCGCATGCCGAGGCGCCGGCCACGCACACCCTGGCGGCAAGGTCCTCAGGCACCCCGGCCAATACCGACGAAGGCAAGACGGCAACCGCCAAGCTGGTCGCCAAATCGACGAATACACCATTTAAGGCGTTGCAGCAGCCAACAAAGCCCAAGGCGCAATCCACTGCCAAAACCGCCAAGAACCGAAAAGGCACTTTGGCGCCCGATGATCCTGATGCCGATCTGCTGGCCGCATTGCTTGCGCCACAGAATGCTGCCAATAAGGCCGCCAATTCACCCACTTACAAAGGGCAATAGCCGCCCGGCTATCCGGTTGGTCGTTTTTACAATCGGGTAATTGAGCGGAGGCAAGTGCGA
>NZ_RAWL01001333.1:0-407 GCF_003668885.1 Corallococcus sp. AB049A
TTCTTTTATGCGAGAACGTGAATAATCAGGGAACAATTCGGCCAAAGCCTGATCTAAGCGTTGTCCGAGTTGCGATTCGGATACCGTTGCGTTGAGTTTTACTTGTTGTGCCATAAATAAACAGCTTCTTCGTTAACGTTGGGTTTTCACGGCGATGCCGTTTAATATAATGTGCTATCGTACCTGGTCACTATCGGAAGCTTAACGGACAGCTTCCTGAATAACACTCTGAGGATAAGCAAATCGTCATGACGCGTATGAAATATCTGGTGGCTGCAGCCACGTTGAGCCTGGCATTAGCTGGATGTTCCGGCTCCAAGGATGTGGTGCCTGACAGCCCGCCTTCCGAGATTTATGCCACTGCCCAGCAAAAACTGCAGGACGGTAACTTTAAAGGAGCAATAACG
>NZ_RAWL01001334.1:0-407 GCF_003668885.1 Corallococcus sp. AB049A
GGTTCGACGTGGCCCAGGTCCATCATCTTCCAGCGGCCGCCCCACACGAGGCCGACCGACTCAGCCGTCTGCCCGTACAGTTCGTAGCCGCGCATCGCCCACGGGTCTTTCTCGCTGATGACCAGCTTGCCGTCGCGGAAGAACGCGTTATCCGCCGCCAAGCCGTACTGGTGATAGCTCTGGAACGCCGTGGCCTGCGTGACATTGCTGCCCATCGCCGCCAGCTTCACTTGCCGCTCGGGGCTTCGGTAGCCTTCGAGCAGCGCCATTTCGTAACCGTGTTCGTCGCGCATGATCTTGTAGACCAGCAGCAGACGCTGACGGAAATCCGCATCGAGCAGGTTCCAGTCGCGGCTCGCATCGCGGATGGCCGGGCGGATCTGCTCGACTTCACGCGTGGTGAACAC
>NZ_RAWL01001335.1:0-407 GCF_003668885.1 Corallococcus sp. AB049A
AATATAAAGAGGAGCACCAAATATCAGCGCAACGACAATTGTAGATCTTACAATAGATGCCAAGCTGGGCGGACTAAGGTTATTCCGCCGTCTAATAACATCCAGCAGGTAAATGTAGAAAAAACCAACTAGCGCACTAAAATGGAAGCCGACAGCAATAACAACCGTGATAATCGCAAGTTTTGGCCTTTCTCGCGCCTTCAGCGCACACGCAAGAAGACATAAACTTAGCGCAAGAGAATTTCTTATCTGCTCTTGATATAAAGACCACCCTTCCATGAGAAATATAATCGCAAATAGGAAGCCTATATTTCTTATTCGTAGCAAAATCGCTACAAATAAGAGCGCTCCCACATTAAAAACTGCGATCGATGCAACAAAAGTCTGGTATGAAGCTCCCGCATGAG
>NZ_RAWL01001336.1:0-407 GCF_003668885.1 Corallococcus sp. AB049A
CCCGTCGGTCCCTCCACCTGCAATTGCACGCGCGTGTGGTTGTCGCCAGCGCGGACGATACGGATAACCGGGTATTCGTCCTTCAGGCCGTACGAGATACCTTCCAGCTGCGTCTCGGTCTTGCCCTTGTAGCAGGTCGGGTTGGTACAGCTACCGGAGGAAATCGCCTCGGAAAACATCACCGACTGCAATTCCGAGTTGTGCGCGCATGTCGCACACTCGCTCTTGTCGAAGATCGCGTCCTTCAGGTTGCAGGCAGCTTGTTCGATGGCCTTCTTGAGGTCCGCCACCGTCTTTTTCTCTTGCAGAATGATCGGCAAGAACAGGTCCTGCTTTTCCTTCGTCAGGGTCGCAAGCAGCTCGGCATGCCCAAGCTGGATGGAACGCGTGTTCAGCGCGTCCAGCAC
>NZ_RAWL01001337.1:0-407 GCF_003668885.1 Corallococcus sp. AB049A
TATCCAGGTGCTGGTCAACAATGCCGGTATCGGCGCTACGGCGCCCCTGCTGCAGTCGGATATCGGCGAGATGGAGCGCATGATCACGCTCAACGTGAACGCCGCGATGCGCCTGGCCTATGCTGCAGCGCCGGTGTTTGTGGCACGTGGCCGGGGCACGATCATCAACATCGCCTCCATCGTCGCGCTGGCACCGGAGCTGCTCAACGGGGTCTACGCGGGAAGCAAGGCGTTCGTGCTGGCGTTCTCGCAGTCGCTCCACCATGAGCTGGCCGACAAGGGCGTGCGTGTCCAGGTCGTCCTGCCGGGCGCCACCGCAACCGACTTCTGGCACCTTTCCGGCCTGCCGGTGGAGCACCTTCCACAGGGCATCGTGATGAGCGCCGAAGACATGGTGGACGCGTCCC
>NZ_RAWL01001338.1:0-406 GCF_003668885.1 Corallococcus sp. AB049A
ATGTTGGTCCCGCAAGAAAACCTCAGGCCTGAACTCAGAGCATCAGCAGAGCAGAACGGACCACACCACACCAACGACCCTCCAAGCGGCAGTCTTCCCGGCATTATTCCTTTCTTTGGGCTGCAAACTCCTCCACAAGGATGCCTAGTCATGCTTGCCAAACGCCGATTCGCCAAACAAGATAGCGTAAGGTACCGCTGCAGCTGAAATCATTCTCGCCCTTCACGTGTTCAAGCACTCGCGTCTAACGCGGCCTTCTCCAAACACCCCCACTTATGCATGTTACATGGCGATGCCATTTGGCACAAGACTCCTGGGATCTTGCTCTGATGTCACGTGTGTGACAGCTGTTCGATGCGTTTGTGCAAGTAATTCGCCGCGCTCGCATGCTGGATCGGATCAGGGT
>NZ_RAWL01001339.1:0-406 GCF_003668885.1 Corallococcus sp. AB049A
GTTCTAGAGGCATGAAACTTGAAAGTTTATTGCAGTATTTATAGGGGCCTCACCCATTGAAAGGAAGAGCTTTGGCTAATGCTGTAACCGCCCTCTCCAGAAGAGAGGGTTTTTGGGTACGGTACTTTACACCAAACATTTCAAATCACAATTGTCCAAATCGCTTCTCTTGGGGAGGGAAGGCATAAATTAGTCTAAATACAAACATTAACAGGGCGGGGCTTTTTAACCGCAAAGCACAGAAGCGTCAGTCTTTCAATTCCCTTCCTTTTGGGACGGAAACGCAGAAATTAGCTAACGCCAACATTAATAGCGTGGAGCTTTAGGGCTAAAAAAAAGCGTTGCACATTTCTGTACAACGCTTACGATATGTTTGGTTGTTATTTTGCCTTAAAAAGTACAAGCT
>NZ_RAWL01000135.1:0-19703 GCF_003668885.1 Corallococcus sp. AB049A
CGGTGGAGCAGACGACGCTGCAGCTGCTGGTCGCCAACCTGGACTACGACGACTACGTCGGCCGTCTGGCGGTGGGCCGCGTGCAGGCGGGCCGCATCACCCCGAACATGCCCGTGTCCGTCGTCCGCGAGGGCGGCAAGGTGCAGCAGGGCAAGGTCGTCAAGCTGTTCGGCTTCTCCGGCCTGAAGCGCACGGAGATCGCGGACGCGGGCCCCGGCGAAATCGTCTCCATCGCGGGCATCGAGGAAATCAGCATCGGCGACACCATCGCGGACCCCGAGAAGCCCGTGGCGCTGCCGCGCATCACCGTGGACGAGCCCACGATGATGATGATCTTCAAGGTCAACGACGGGCCGCTGGCGGGCAAGGAGGGCAAGTACGTCACCTCCCGCAACCTGCGTGAGCGCCTGTACCGCGAGGCCTACCGCAACGTGGCCGTGCGCGTGGAGGACACCGCGACGCCGGACGCGTTCCGCGTGGTGGGCCGTGGCGAACTGGCGCTGGCGGTCATCATCGAGAACATGCGCCGCGAGGGCTACGAGCTCACCGCCTCCAACCCGGAGCCCATCACCAAGGAAATCAATGGGCAGCTGCACGAGCCCATGGAGCTGCTCTTCTGCGACGTGCCGGAGAACAGCGTGGGCGCGGTGACGGAGCGCCTGGGGCCCCGCAAGGGCCGCATGACGGACATGGCGCAGCTGGGCTCGGGCCGCACCCGCCTCCAGTTCCGCATCCCCGCGCGCGGCCTCATCGGCTTCCGCTCGGAGTTCCTCACCATCACGCGCGGTGAGGGCATCATGAGCAGCCAGTTCGACGGCTTCGAGCCGTGGTTCGGCTACATCCCGAAGCGCGCCAACGGCGCGATGGTCTCCGACCGCCTGGGCGACACGGTGCCGTACGCGCTGTTCAGCATCCAGGAGCGCGGTCAGCTCTTCGTGGGCGCGGGCACCACCGTGTACGAGGGCATGATCATCGGCGAGCACGCGCACCCGTCCGAGCTCAACGTCAACTGCTGCCGCGAGAAGAAGCTCACCAACATCCGCGCCGCCGGCCGCGACGAGAACGTCATCCTCGTCCCGCCGCGCGAGATGGGGCTGGAGAAGGCCCTGGAGTGGATCGCCGACGATGAGCTCATCGAGGTGACGCCCAAGTCCATCCGCATGCGCAAGAAGGCGCTGGCCGTGGGCGAGCGCTACCGCGCCGAGCGCGACCGCAAGCGCGAGGAGCGCGCCGAGGCGGAGTAGTCCTTCCGTCGAGACGCCTGAAGCTTCCAGGGGCCGTCACCTTCGCGGGTGGCGGCCCCTTCTTCGTTCCCTGGCTCAGACCCGGCGTCGTGGCGCGTGTCCGGCGTCAGTCGAAGCGGTAGTGCAGCAGCATGTCGTGCACGTCCTCACCGTGCTTCGCCACGAAGCTGCCGTGGCCGCGCAGCCCCTTCAGTGCGCCCGTGCCCGAGCCCGGAACGACCTCCCAGTCGGACGTCGCCGTGTCGTGCGCGTAGACGCCCCGGTGGCTCAGCACGAACGCGCCCTGCTTGCCCAGGAGCGTGCCCGTCACCCGCTCCAGGCCCACGAAGTGACACGTCCCATCCGCGCGGTAGTCCGACAGGTACGCCAGGACGCCCTCTCCCTCGAAGTCGCCCTGGAAGCCGCGCGTGCAGGTGGTCCGCGACAGCTTCACGCCGCCCTCCCCTTCACCGAAGAAGTCCTCCTTATGTGATTGTAGAAACGCGTCAGGACGCGGGCGTCCGGCGGGAGGATTCGTGGAGTCGAACGCGGGAAAGCCTCGGGGCGTGTTGTACCCCCGTCCGGACTCCCGGCACTTCGCGCACGTGCGCGTGCTGCCCTCGGAGGAGCTGCGCCCGTGGGTCGAACACTTCTGGGCCGTGAGATGGGATTTGCGCGGACAGCCGCCCGTGAGCCAGCAGACCCTGCCGCACCCGTCCGTGCATTGGACCTTCGAAGCCAACACGTCCCGGGTGGGCGGCGTGAACCCGGGCCGCTTCTCCACCACGCTGGAGGGCCTGGGCGGCGTGTTCGGCATCAAGTTCCGCCCCGGCGGCTTCTACCCCTTCGTGAAGAAGCCCCTGTCCACGCTCACGCGGCGCACCGTCCCGCCGGGGGAACTGCTGGGCCCGGAGGCGCTGGCGCTGGAGGCGGCCATCCTCGCCACCGACGTCACGCGCGACGCGGACCGCGAACGCATCGCCCTGGCGGAAGGCTTCCTGCGGGCGCACGCGCCCACGCCGGATCCGAACGTGGCGCTCGTGCAGGGGCTCGTCACGCGCATCCTGGAGGACCGCGCGGTGACGAAGGTGGAGGACCTGCTCACGCCCGGAGGCCCGGGGCTTCGCACGGTGCAACGGCTGTTCAGCCGCTACGTGGGCGTGAACCCCAAGTGGGTCATCCAGCGCTACCGGCTGCATGAGGCCGCGGAGCGCCTGCGCGAGACGCCGCCTCCGGACCTGGCGCGGCTGGCGCTGGAGCTGGGCTACTTCGACCAGGCCCACTTCATCCGCGACTTCCGCCGCATCGTGGGCCGCACGCCCGCTGGATACGCCCGTCACGGGAGGGAACGACACACATGAAGACGATTGGCTTGCTGGGCGGGATGAGCTGGGAGTCCTCGGCGGAGTACTACCGGCTGATCAACGAGCACGTGAAGCGGGAGCTGGGGGGCCACCACTCCGCGAAGGTCGTCCTCTACAGCGTGGACTTCCAGGAGATTGAACACGCCCAGAGCGCCGGCCGCTGGGACGACGCGGCCCGCATCCTGTGCGACGCCGCCCGGGCGCTGGAACGCGCGGGGGCCGAGGCCCTGGTGCTGTGCACCAACACCATGCACAAGCTGGCGCCGGACATCACCGCCGCCATCCGCATCCCCTTCCTGCACATCGCGGAGGTCACCGCGCGGGAGATCCTTCGCGCCAACGTGAAGACCGTGGGCCTGCTCGGGACGCGCTACACGATGGAGCAGGACTTCTACAAAGGCAGGCTCGCCCGATCAGGCCTGGAGGTCCTGGTGCCCACCGACGAGGAGCGCCAGGTCGTCCATGACGTCATCTACCAGGAGCTGTGCCTGGGACAGGTGAAGGACGCCTCCCGCGAACGCTACCAGCGCATCATGGAGGGCCTGGTCCGACGGGGCGCTCAAGGCATCATCCTGGGCTGCACGGAGATCACCCTGCTCATCAAACCCGGCGACGCGCCGGTGCCGGTGTTCGACACCACGGCCATCCACGCCAGGACGGCCGCCGGGTTCTGTCTGGGCGCGTAGCCCGTCTCAGAACGTGTACTTCACGCGCGGGAACACCGCGAACGACATGATGTTGGGCCCGATGATGTAGCGCCCGAGCAGGTCCGCGCCCACGGAGAAGTGGTCGAAGGACGTCGCGTATTCGATGCCGATGCCCAGGCCCGCGTTGAACGCGTTGATGGACTGGCCCGGGTCGCCGTCCTCCGGATTGACCGGCCGGGGCTCCAGGCGCGTGTAGCCCGCAGCCACCTTGGGCGTCAGGTAGAAGCGGTTGGCCAGCCGCACGTGGTACGCGGCCGTCAGGTCGCCGAAGGCCACGGTGAAGTTGTCCGCCAGCGCGCAGACGTTGGAGTCCGGCAGGTAGCCCGCGAAGCAGTTCTGCGCGGACGAGCCCAGCGCGAAGTGGGCCCCCAGCGAGATCTGCTCCGTCAGGTCGTACCCGATGCCCAGCTGCACGTACGACTGCGCGTTGGAGTAGCTGTTCTCGCCGCCCACCGTGAAGAACACACCCAGGTCGGTCTCGGTGAAGAACCCCCGGCGCGGCTCGAACGGTACGCCCTCCGGCGGCGTGGCCCCCAGGGCCGGCGTCGACAGCGCGAGCGCGGCCAACAGCAGCGACTTCCTCACGACTCCTCCTGTCACGTTGTCCTCCTGCTCCCTTGCACGCCTGGCAGCAGTGGGACGGACAGTAGTGACGCCCGGCACGAAACGGCAGCGGGGAAAAATGAAAATGGCGTGGACCGTTTCGTCCACGCCATTTCGGTCTTCCAGTCTACGAACCGCGCCTAAGGACTACTCAGCGGCGTCCGAGCCCGAGGGCGAGAACAGCCAGGGGTAGGTGACGTTCACCACGCCGCCGCCCTTGGGCTCCGGGAACTTCCAGCGGCGGATGCGGGAGATCATGCACTGCTCCGCCGGGGTGCTGCCCAGCGTGGACTCCGACACGCTGGCGTCCGCCACCGCGCCCGCCGGGTCGATGGTGAAGGCCACCGCGACCTTGCCGGCCAGCGCCGGGTTCTTGTTCAGCTCCGACTCGTAGCAGTACTTGATCTCGTTCTGGTGCCGCCGGATGACCTTGGCGATGACGTCCTTGTCCAGGCCGCCAATCACCGTCGTCTTGCCGGGGATGACCTTGGTGACGGACTTGCCGCGGCCGCCCAGGTCGATGCCGCCCGAGCCGCCCGTGCCCCGGCCGTTGCCCTGGGTGCCCAGGCCGCCGATGCCCAGCGCCGTGCCACCACCGCCGTTGCCCGTGCCACGCGAACCCAGGCCGCCCACGCCGTGCGCGTCACCCATGGCCGCGCCGCCCTTGAGGCCGCCCAGCGAGTTGTTGATGCCGGTGCCGATGCCGCCCGGACCGAACACGTCGGAAGCGCCACCCTTCATGCCCTTGAGCGCGCCGAGGAGGCCCACCTTGCCTACCACCTGGCGGTCCTTCTCCTTCTTGGACTTGTCCACCACCGGGGTGCCCGGCTTGGAGGGCGCGGCCTCCTCCTGCTTCGCCTCCTGCTTGCCGAACTTGCCCTCTTCGTCCTTGGCCTTGGCGCCCTCTTCCACGCCGGAGAGCTGGAGCTTCTTCGCCTCCTCCTTCTTCTCCGGGGCGATGAGGAACTTGGCCACGCGCTGCTGGGACTCGAAGACGTCATCCGCGGACTTCGTCTCCGTGCGCGGCGTCAGCACCATGGCGGTGACGAACGCGGCGGAAGCGAGGATGCAGATGGCGGCGATCTTGAAGAAGCTGAAGTCGCGGTCGGACAGCGACGTCGCCAGGATGGCCGGCGACGGCTTCACGTAGCGCACCACGAACGCCAGCGTGCCCAG
This sequence comes from Corallococcus sp. AB049A, assembly GCF_003668885.1. Taxonomy (NCBI): domain Bacteria; kingdom Pseudomonadati; phylum Myxococcota; class Myxococcia; order Myxococcales; family Myxococcaceae; genus Corallococcus; species Corallococcus sp. AB049A. The sequence goes on from NZ_RAWL01000135.1 coordinate 5,074, forward strand.
CGACACCTCCGCGCGGTCATGCAGGCCCAGCGTGAAGAGCTGCTCCGTCTCCGCGGACGCGGCGTTGAGCTGGCCCGCGGCGCGCAGCGCGTCCTTCGTGCGCACGTCACCCTTGTTGGTGACGAAGACGCCGGAGCCCGCCGGAGCGCGCAGTTCCAGCTTGTCGCCCTTGCTCACCGCCAGCACGTGGCTCTTGCCCACCTGCGGCGAGTACACGGTGAAGGTGTTCTTGGCGCCCTCGCCAATGGTGACCGGCGCGCCGTCCTTGAAGTGCTGGACCTCCAGCATCTGGTCGCCCCAGAGCATGGACACCTGGAGCACCTTCGCTTCCGGCGTGGGCTGCGCGTCCGGAGGCAGGGGCTCCTGCAGGTGCGGCGGAGGCTGCGGCTTGCGGGCCGCGGCCACCTGGGGAGGCGTGGCCTTGCGCGCCGCCACCGGAGGCGGCGGGACGAACACGGGCGTGGACGTCACGTTCGTGGACACCTGCGTGCCCAGCGCGCCCGCCGGAGCGGAGCGCGGCGTGCTCACCGTGCCCACCACGTTGGCCGTGGGCGCGGCGTTCATCGCGGGCCGCGGAGGCGGAGGCGCCTGCCGCATGTTGGGAGGCACCACCGGCGCCGCATGCGCGGCCGGAGCCGACATGGGAGCCGGAGGAGGCACCACCGGGCGCTGCTGGAACACGCCGGGCTGAGCCACCGCCGCGGCCGGAGCCACCGGCCGGGGTGCTTCACCGAACAGCACCTCCACGCGGGAGGTACCGACCGTGAGCACATCCCCGGGCTTGAGCGCCGTGGGGATGATGAGCTTCTGCCCGGACACCTGGGTGCCGCCTTCACTGCCCAGGTCGATGGCCGTCACGGAGCCATCGTTGTCCACCTTCAGCATCACGTGGAGGTTGGACACGCGCGGATCCTGAATCTTCACCGCCGCCTGGGCGCCCGACCCCACGATGACACTCTCCGCCTCCGAAACCGTCTCCTGGATGGAGCCGTCCGGGGTGGTGATCCGAAGCGTCAATCCGTTTTTTCTCGCCGCCGCCATGAAGTTCTTCCTTCTTCCCTTCCCGTCCCGAAAACGTTCAACGCCACCTGTGCCGTCTAGAGATTGTCCGCGGACTTCTGAAGCTCCGGGTCGAAGTTCTCCCGGACCTTGATGAGGCTTTGGAAATCCGTCTTCTTGCGGTTGAGGACGTAGGAGCCTTCCGGCTTGGTGAGCTCGCCCTCCACCGCCACATCCGTGAAATCAATCACCGTCTTCTTGCGGTACACGGTGCGATCCTCCTCCTGGATGATCTTCACCGAGTCCTTGCCGTCCTGCGCCAGGGCGGGAGCCGCCACCCCCAGCCCTCCCACCATCACCATCGCTGCCAGCAGTCGCTTCATGTGATGTCTCCGCCAAGGCCCGCTTCGCGTCTTCCAATGCAGGGCTCGCACCAACTCCAAGTCCCTGGATTCTAAGGGAGCCGCCCGGCCGCTTGCACCTGGGCGGCTGGAGGAGGGAAGAAAGTTCTCGTCCTTCCCGCCAGGACGACTGTTGTTTCTTCAGGGCGCCGGAGCCGGCTCCGGCTCCGTCTGTCCATTGTCAGACGCTTCGCCAGCCGGCGCCTCCTGCTCGGGCGCGTTGGCGTCCTGGGGCAGCTGGTTCATCACGGACGAACCCGCGCCGCCGGTGGCCGCCGCGTCCTTCTTCTCCTCGCCCTGCGCCTCCGCCGTGGCGGCCGGAGCCGGCGGCGGGTTCTTGAGCATGTTCTGCAGGCCGTTCACCTTCGCGGCGATCAGCTGCTTGTCCTGATCCGACGTGGACGACAGCTCCTTGCAGCGGTCCAGGAACGCGATGGCCTTCTCGAAGCCCACGCGATCAGCCGCGTACGCCCAGCCCGCGCCGCACACCGCCTCCGGCTTGTCCGCTGCGCGCGCGAGCACCTTCTCGAACGCCTCGCCCGCGGCGACGCCCTTCTTCGGATCCAGCCCCTTCTGACCGTCCAGCGCGTACGCCAGGTACAGCTGGCCCTCCAGGCCGTCGGGCTCCAGGGACAGGGCCTTGGTGAAGGCCCGCTCCGCGCCCGCGTAGTCGCGGTAGCTCAGCGCCAGCGCGCCCAGGTTGAGGTGGCCCGGCGCGAAGTTGTCATCCAGCGACACGGCCTTCTGGAACTGGGCGAGCGCGCGCGGGCGGTCGTCCATCTTCAGGTAGATCATCCCCAGCGTGTTGGAGATGGCCGGATCCTCCTGCGCCACCTTGCGGGCGTTGATGACCAGCAACTCCGCCAGGCGGTACTGGCCCCGGTCGTACGCCACCAGCGCCAGCGTCTTGTACGCCTCCGGGTTGTCCTTGCTGCGCGCCAGCACGCGCCGGCCGGTGGCCTCGGCCTCGTCCAGCTTGCCCGCCAGCCGGTACGTCGCGGCCAGCGCGTTGAGCACGGGCTCGTCATGCTCGTGGCCCGGCGTCTGGAGCGCCTTGCCGTAGAGCGAGATGGCCTCCTCCAGCTGGCCCTCGTGCCGGTGCATCAGCCCCAGGTTCATCACGGACGGCGTGTGCGCCGGGTCCAGGGCCAGCACCTGCTCGTACGCCACGCGGGCGTCCGCCGGGCGGCCCTGCTTCTCCGCGATGACGCCCAGGTTGAAGCGGGCGTTGAGCGCCTTCGGCTCCTTGGAGACGACCGCCTCGAAGCCCTTGCGAGCGGCGTCCAGGTCCCCGGCCTCGTAGGCCCGCAGGGCCTGCGCGAACTGGCCGTTGGTGTCGCCCTTCTCCACCGGAGCGGGGACGGGCCTGGCTTCAGCGGCGGTGACCGTGGCGGCGGGCTTCTCCACCGCGTTCATCGCGACGGGCCTGGGGGCCGTGGCGCAGGCCGTGGTGAAGGCGAAGGCGAAGGCCCCCGCCAGGAACATCCGCTTGGTGCGAAAGCCGTCCATCCCCGTCCCCTTCAACTGGCTGCTCATGTCGATGCTGTGGTTCGTCTTCACGGCTGGCCCCCCTCGAGCGAGGCGGTGGGCTCGGGCTTCGCGGCCTCCGGCGCCCCTTCCGGAGCGGCCGGCTTCGCACCTTCAGCGGGCACGGCCTCCGGCGCGGCGGCGGGCGTGGCCTGGGGCTTGGGCTCCGCGGAGGCGCTGACAGGGCCGTTGAGGTCCTTCAGCACGCCCGAGGCGATGCGCGAATCACTGCTGCCCCGGTACGTCACCGGCTTCACCTGGGCGTAGGCACCCGGGCGCAGCTTGTTGATCTGATCCTGCGCCGCCAGCGTCCACTCGCTGTAGATGCCCAGCTCGTAGGCCTTCTGGAGGCCCTTCTCCAGCGCCTCGCTGGACTTCTCCTCCAGCGGCATGGCCAGGTTCTCCAGCTCCGCGCGGTACATGCTGAGCTGCTCGTCATCCAGCCCGGACGGGTCCGGCGAGTCCATGATGTTGCGCGCGAAGTCCGCGTACGCGAGGCCGATGCGGGTCAGCGCCGCGATGCCCCACTCGCCGGAACCCGTGGCGAGCACCGCCGCGTACTCCTTCTCCACGCGCAGCATCTCCTTCTGCTTGGCCTGAAGGTCGCGGCGGATGGTGGAGACGCGCGTGAACTTGATGTCGCTGAAGCGCTTCCACGTGGGCTCCAGCGCCAGGAAGCGCGCGTGGCCGTACGCGTTGAGCACCGCGGTGTCCTTGCGGACGGTCTCCGGCAGCTTGTTCCAGCCGCGCACCAGCTCGTCCTGCGCCTTCTCCTGGCCGCGCACGTCCTTCATCTTCTGGTACGCCAGCAGCTCGTGGTAGCGCGCCAGGTACGCCTGCCCCGCGGCGGTGCGCGAGTCGCGGCCGTAGTCCTCCACGAACCGGCTGAAGGCGCGGGCCGCGTCGCCCCACTTCTTCTCCTTCTCCCAGACCAGGCCGATGGAGAAGGCCACCTGCGGCACGTCCTTGCGGTCCTTGAAGCGCGCCAGGTAGTTGTTCCATGCCGTAACGGCCTTCTGGGACTCGCCCAGGCCGTCGTACCAGACGCCCGCGTTGAAGAGGGCATCCGCCACCCACTCGCCCGCCGCGTCCACCTGCGCCTTGCGCTCGGCGGCCTTCTGCGCGCGCTTGGACTCCACGTCCTCCACGGCGCCCGGCGTGTCGTCCTTCTTCGCGACGGCGGCAGGCTTCGCCTTCGTGTCCCTGGCCTTCTTCGCCTGCGTCTCGCGGGCCTTCATCGCCGCGTCGTAGGCGGCCACGAAGGACTCGGACATGGCCGCGGCCTTCTTGAACTCGGCGACCTTCTCGTAGAGGCCGGACAGCGTGTAGCGGGTCTTCAATTCGAAGTTGCTGTTCGGGTACTCCTTGAGGACGCGCTCGCCGGCGGTGATGCCCTTGTCCACCTCACCGGCCTCCTGCGCGATGACCATCGCGTAGGTGAGCGCGCGGTCCGCGTTCTCCGACTTGGGGAACTCCGTCACGAAGGCCAGGAACTCCTCGGCGGCCTTCGCCGGGTTCTTCTCCTTCTTGTAGACGACCTCGTCCACGTACTTGTACTGGCTGCCCTCCACCACGCGCGAGACGCGCAGGGCGAAGTCGGAGCCGGGCTTGGACAGCTTCTTGTTGGAGAGGAACTTGCGCGAGAGCGTGTTGAGCTCCTGCCACTCCTCGCGGCTCTCCAGCACGTACATGGTCAGGTCCGCGGCGTCGCGCGAGCGGCGCTCCTCCGGGAACTTCTCGATGATCTCCCCGAAGCGGCGGGCCGCGTCCACGAAGTGCGCGCGGTCGTAGAGGATGACGGCGGCCTGGTAGCGCAGGTCGATCTCATCCTGGTTGCCCGGGAACAGGGTGTTGTACGTGTCGCACGCGGCGACCAGCCGGTCCTCGAACTTCGTGAGCGGCTGCTCGGCCTGCTCCTTGGCGTCGCGCTTCACCAGCTTCTGCTTGGCGACGTCGCCCTTGTCCTTCTTCTCGTCGACCTTCTGGCCGTCCTTCAGGTCGCTCTTGGCGATCTGGCCGCGCTCGATCTTGACCAGCTTGTCGTACGCGAGCACCGCGTTGTACGCGGCGGACTTGCGGTAGGACTCGTTGGAGACCTCCTTCGCGGAGTCGCGGTCCGGGATCTTGAACGCGACGACGGCGTCGTACTCACCGGCGGCGGCCTCCCACTCCTCCAGGGCCCAGAGGATTTCGGCGTAGAAGAAGCGGATGTTGAAGGCGGAGTCCGCCACGAACTCCGGGTTGTCGCTGGAGGCGAACGCGTCCACGTACTGCTTGTAGATGTCGCGCGCCAGCCGGTAGGTCTCCACCTGGCGCGTCTTCTGCGCCTCCTGGTGGTACTCCGTGACCATCACGCGCATGGCCTCTTCGGTGACGCTGAAGGCGTTGCGCAGCACGCCCGCGTTGCCGGCGTTGGCGGTCCACCACTCGCCACCGGGGCGGTAGAGGTCCACCATCCGCTTCATCTCCTTGCGGACCTGCTGGCGCTGACGGAGGCCTTCGTACGCGCGCACCACCGCCTGCTGGTACTCCGGCGCGTTCGCGCCCATGGGCGAGTCGTCGATGAGCGTGCGGTACACCAGGATGGCGCTGTCGAAGTGGCCCGCGTCCACCAGGCCCGCGGCCGTCTTCGCGAGCAGCCGGCCCTGGCGCCTGGCCGGGGCCTTCTGCTTGAAGTAGGCGAGCGCCTCCTTGGGCTGATCCAGCTGCACGTAGAAGACGGTGAGGTCGTTGAGGGCCTCCGTGCGCAGGTCGCCCAGCTCCTCGCCGCGCTGGCTCGCGTAGTCCACGACCTCGTGGAGCTTCTTCAGGCCCGCGTCCAGGTCGCCCGCGTTGAAGTCACACCAGGACAGCTTGTAGGTGGCGTAGGCGTAGATCTTGGGAACGCCGGAGTCGCGCGCCTTCTCGTAGTTCTCCTTGGCGGGCGCCAGCTTGTTGTTCTCGAAGTAGTGGTTGCCCAGCTGGATGTACGCGTCCGGGACGAACTGCGACTTCGGGAAGTCGCGGATCAGCTCCTCGTAGCGCTTCACCGCGTCCTCGCGGCGGTTGAGCTCGTAGAGGTTGTAGCCCAGGGAGAAGAGGACCTCGTCGCGGGCCGGGTAGTCCGGGTACTCGCTGAGGATGGCCTCGTAGATGCGCATCGTCTCCGCGCGGTAGCGCTCGGACTCGCGGTGGTCCTGCTCCGGCGCGGTGGCCTTCTCACCGCGCGCCACGGCGGCGTCGTAGGCCTTCTCCGCCGTGAGGAACTTCTCCATCTCCAGCTGGTAGAGGTACTTGGACTTCTCCCAGTAGAGCTCCGACAGGCGGTACTGCATCTCCGCCTTCTGCGTGGAGGTCTCCTGCAGCTTGGGGATGAGGCGCTTGAAGCCTTCAATGGCCTCGTCGCGCTTCTTGTCCGCGAGCGCGTCCTTCTTGGAGTCCGCGATGCGCGGCGTGTCCGCGAACTTGGCCGTGGCGGGCTTCACCCGCGCCGGGCCCTTGCGCATGTCCTGGGGCGCGACGCCGGGCGGAAGCTCCGCCTTCTTCGCCTCCTCCTTGTCCTTCTTGCCGGGGGCCTCGGCCTTCCTGGCCGCGCCCTTCGCAGAAGAGGACTTCTTCGTCGCCACCTTCCGCGGCGGTGCCGTCTCCTCCGCCGCCTCCCCCACCCCACCGGCCGCGAGCGCGACGCCCACCGCCAGTGCACCGAACCGAAGAACCACCTTCATGCGAGCTCCTGGAGAACCGCGCCTCGCCTGCCTGGGAAAACTTCTGCCCAGTTGGGAGGGACGACGGAAAGTAGACGCGGGTACCCAGAATGAGAAGTGGCCCGGAACGTGCCTTGTGCCCCGGCGTACGCGATCACTCCGGGCCAGTTTCCAGGACTCAACATCAAGCGAAGAGGCCCCGTCCCCCGTGACAAACGCACGGTGGAGGGGCCTCTTTGCGTGCTGCTCATGGCGGCCGGGTGCGCCCGGCTCCTACTCGCCTGCTTTGCTGCCTACTTCTCCTGGCGAGCGGGGCAGCCGCGCTTGAGCGTGTACTGGTAGTAGCCGATCTCGTCGATCCAGAACTCGCCCTGGAAGCGCCAGTAGTTGTAGTCCGCGCCGGGCATCTTGGGGCGGTAGAGCGTCTGGCGGGAGAGCAGCGCCTTCTGGTCCACGCCCTCGGAGAAGAGGTCCTTCTCATCCAGCGCCGTCTGCACGCGGATGATCTCCGCCTGGTCGGAGAACGTGCGGAGGTTGTCCGCGGCCTCCTTGATGCGGTTCTTCGCGAGCGTCCCGCCCACCTGGAGCAGCGTGGTGCGGATGTCCTCCAGCGACGCCACCGTCTGCGCGGCGAACGGCGTCCCGCGCCACGGGCCTTCACTGATGGCGCGCTTCTCCTGGTCCACGCGGGACAGGGTCCGCATCACTTCACGGATGCGCTCGTTGTTGCGGATCCACAGGTAGACGGCGCGCGGCAGGCGGCGGTTCTCGGAGGACACCAGGTTGAAGGCGTTGATGGGCGCCACGTCCTCGCCGGTGAAGGGCTCCAGCTGCTTCGCCATGGGGCCGTAGCGCTCGTCGAACGCGGCGAGCGTCGTCTTCACCTCGTCGTAGAGGCACGAGTAGTAATAGACGGTGGCCTTGAGGATCCACGACTCGGGCTGGAAGGCGCCCTCGAACTGCGGCGCGTGCAGCGCCTGGAGGCTGCCCAGCGCGCCGCCGAAGTCCTCGTTCTGGAAGCGGGCGAAGCCGTTCTCGAACAGGGCCTGGTCCCAGAAGCGCGCGTAGCGGGGCACGCCCTCGTACGCCTTCACCGCGTCCGCGTACTCACCGCGGCGGTAGTGCACGCGGCCCAGCGCCAGCAGCGCCAGCTCGCGCGTCTCCGGCAGCTCCACCTGGGGCTCCTTCGTGTTCAGCACGGCCTGGAACGCGGCGATGGCCGCCTTGTCCAGCGTCTCCCCCTCCCCAGGACGGCCGGGGAAGCGAGGGTCCGCGAGCACGGTGCCCAGCAGGTAGCGGGCCTTCGCGTAGACGCGGCTGTCGGCGGGCACGGCCTCCAAGAGCGAGCGGGACTCCTCGAAGCGCATGCGGCGCTGGCTGGCGGTGCCGACCAGGTAGTTGATGCGCGCCAGCACCTCCTTGGGGAGCGTGACCCACTGGTCGCGCACCTCGTCGGTGTAGGCCTGGTTGAGGATGCTGGGGATGAGGTTCTGCTCATCCAGCCGCTGCTGCATGTCCACCAGCCCCTCGATGGCCTTCAGGTACGAGGGGTGCTTGGGGCCGGCGTTGACGATGGCCGCGTAGGAGATGAAGGCCGCGACGGGCAGGTCCTTCTTGGCGAAGGTCTGCGCCAGGTAGAACTCGGCCTTGCCCTTCACGTCCGCGTCCTCCCCTTCCGCCAGCTGCGCGAAGAGGGGGGCGGCGGTGTCGAGCTTGCCTTCGTTGAAGGCGGACAGCGCGCGGTTGTAGGTGCCCACGTCCTGCTGGGCGAGGGCCACCGACGGCACGGCGAGGGGCCCGAGGACGACGAGGAGTCGGAGCAGTCGGGACATGGTTAGAAGAGCACCGAGAAGCCAGCGTAGAAGCTGACGTTGTTGAGGACGTCCGACGAAGGCTCGGCGACGAGATCCCTCCCGAGGATGATGTCCTCGCGGTAGTTCTTCTTCGTCTTCGGGTCCACGCCGTCGAACTTGGCCACCTGGCAGCTGCCGCTCAGGTTGAGGCCGTCAAAGGGCTGGTTGGCGGCGCGCGCGGCCTCCAGCGCCTCGAAGTCCGCCAGGTTGCAGCCGTCCACCTTGTCCACGCGCGCGGTGTAGATGAGGTCGCGAACCTCCAGGCGCAGGGCGTAGTGCTCACCGAACTGCACGCGGAAGCCGCCGCCGATTTCACCCAGGAACTTGTTGCCCGTGTCGCCGAAGCGCGCGGGCACCTGGTACGTCTGGCCCTCCACCTCGTTGGCCACTTCCGGGCGGATGAGGTGGCGCGTCTTGCCAATGCCCGCGCCGCCGGAGAGCACCACGCTGAACTGCGCCAGCGAGTTGTTGAAGAAGGCGAACTTGCCGTAGAGCGGCGTCACCTCCACGCCCGCGTGCGCGCCCCACTGGAGCAGGAGCGACGACGCGGCCTGGGCCTGCTCGCGCACCTTGTCGATGAGCTCCAGGTTGAAGTCGCTCTCGTCGGAGTACCAGTTGTACTGGCCGCCCACCTGGAGGGCGAAGTTCTCCTGCAGGTGGTAGACGTACGTCAGCGCGGTGCCCACGTGGTTGGTGAACTTGCCGTTCACCTGCACGGCGGCGGGATACAGCACCAGCTCGTGCTTGCCCTCGTCCGCGAAGCGCTTCTTCTGGACGATGTGGACGTTGACGTTCGGGTTGTAGAGCGGCGCGCCATTCACCAGCCGCTGCTGCTGCGCGTCCGTGGTGCGCGGCGCCTCACCCGTGTCCAGCACCGGCGCGTCCGCGGGCGCGGAGGCGGCGGGCGCGGACGGCTCGGAGGACGGCGCCGGGGCGGCATCATCCTCGTCGGTGACGGCGGGCGCGGACGGCGTGGCCGGCGCGGCTTCAGGCTGGGACTGCGGCACCACGGGCGCTTCGCGCTCGGTGCGCTGGCGCTCCGGCGGTTCGGCCGACGGCTGCGCCGGAGAGGCGCCTTGCGCGAACGCGAGGGCAGGCACCGCGGCAACGAGGAGCGCGATGGAACGGAAGGGTCGCATAGGAAGGAATCAGAAAGAGAAGGTGTAGCCGAGGTCGAACTGCACCAGGTGCGTGAGGCCCGGACTGCCGGCGGGCTCACCGGTGGTCCGGCCAGCCTCCCAGTCGTCGCGCAGCAGGTTCACGCGGTAGCTGTCCTTGAAGATCCAGTCGCGCAGCTCCAGCCGGATGCCGTGCTGCTCCTTGATAAAGAAGCGGAAGCCCAGCGCGGCGGACACCACCGGCGCCACGCGCGACTCCTTCACCCAGTAGTTCTCCGTGGCGCTGCCCCGGTCATCCACGGCCGTGCGGTTGTCACAGACGCCCGCGGCCCGGTCCACCACCTGGGTGCACTGGATGACGGACTGGCGCTTCAGGTTGGTGAGGCCGCCGCCCGCCCAGAGGTACGTCTGGAAGTGCACCGGGATGTCCGCGACCAGGGAGATCTTCCCGTAGATGGGAGCCCACCGCGCGCCGACGACGCCGTGCAGGTTCATCCGCCACATGTCCTCGAGCTCGTCCGTGACGCGCTTGTCCTCGCGGTCCAGGAAGGACTCGGAGATGGAGCGCGCCAGGCCCGTGTGGCGGCTGACGGCGTAGCCCGCGCGCGCCTCCAGCGCGAACGTGTCGAAGAGGTTGTAGGCGAGCCCGACGTCGAAGAAGTAGTGCGCCGTCAGGTGCGTCTGCACCGGCAGGCCCACGGACAGGGACAGCTCCGGATGGCCCGCGGGCTTGTAGAGCCGGTTGCGGACGACCGCCGACTCCAGGACGCCGTCTTCCTGTGCCGAGGCGCCGAGCGCCGTCAGCGAAAGGCTCAGCGCGGCGAAGACGCGAAGCGTGCGTGCGTTCATATCTCCTGCCCGGCCCGGGGGTGGGCCGTTGGGTGATCCGGAGGGCAACCTGTCTGCTTGGACAGCGAGGCTCCGGCGTGGGACAGCGATGTGAGCACGCCGCCCATCCACCGCAAGCGGATCCCAGCGGCAGCCGGTAAAGTTTTCGCCCTTTGTCCAAAGGGCAACCAGCCCGCACGCACCCGCAAGGCCCCGGCACCCGGAAACGACGAACGCCCCGCCCGGCCACCCGAAGGTGCCCGAAGCGAGGCGTTGGACGGGGCGCCGATGAGGCGCCCCGCGTCAACTGCGTGTGACTAGCGCGCGGCCTTGTGCTGCGCGCGCATGGCCACCTTGATGGAGGGGCGCACGATGACGATGCCGTCGTTGTGGCCGGCGACCGCGCCCTTCACGAGCACGAGCCCCTTCTCCACGTCCACGTCCACCACGGTCAGGTTCTGTGTGGTGACGCGCTCGACGCCGTAGTGACCCGGCATCTTCTTGTTCGGGTACGTACGGCCCGGCGTCTTACGCTGACCGATGGCGCCCGGGTGACGCTGATACTCGTGCGTACCGTGCGTCTTGGTCTGCGAACCCTTGAAGCTCCAGCGGCGCATGACGCCGGAGAAGCCGCGACCCTTGGTGATGCCGGTGACGTCCACCAGCTCGCCCTTGGAGAACATGTCCGCCTTGATGGCGTCGCCCACGTTGAAGCCCGCGGCCTCCTCGGCCGTGACGCGGAACTCACGCAGGTGGCGGCGCGGCGTGGCGCTGGCCTTCTTGAAGAAGCCGAGCTGCGGCTTGTTCAGGATCTTCTCGCGCACCGCGCCGAAGCCCACGGTCACCGCGGAGTACTGATCCTTCTCCGGGGTGCGCTTGCCGACCACCAGACAGGTGTTGACGTCGATGACCGTCACCGGAACGAGGTTGCCCTCGTCGTTGAACACCTGGGTCATGCCGATCTTCTTGCCAATCAGACCCTTCACGTCGTCCTCACAGCGAGCGCCCGTGGCGCTGAAAGCCCAATGAATTCAATGAACTGGCCTACACGCGTACCCGCGGCCGCCAGGAAGCGGCGCAAGATAGCAAACACGTCCCCTACGTCAAGCACCAAGGGTGGGCGTACCCCTCACTGCGCGACATCCAACCGCGGGTAGAAGGGGTTCAGCTGCCCGTCCGCGATGCGCTGGGCATACACCTCTTCGCCGAGGAGGAACAGGGCTTGATCCAGATAATCTTCCGCCCCCTTGATCTCCTCCTCCTTGGCGGCGATGGCCTGATCGAGTTCCTGCATCCGGGCTTCGTGCTGCCGCTTCTGCTCCGCGGCGGCGTCCTCCAGCTCGATCAGGCGCTTGTGCGCCAGGATGCCCGCCCCACCGGGCTGGCCGGGGGTGGGCGTCAGGGCGGTGGCCAGCTGGGACTCCCAGTCCTCGACCTCGCGGGCCAGGCGCATCTGGGCGATGCGGTTCTTCTTCAGGTTCTGCTTGGCGGCGTCCAGCTTCACGGGGTCCTGGGTGGTCATCTCCAGGTCCGCCAGCTTCTGCTCCAGCTTCTTCAGGCCCGCGATGGCGTAGCGAAGGTCCGCGCGGCGCGTGTCCAGCGTCTTGCGCAGCCCCTTGACCTTGCCCTCCACCGCCGTCACGGCCTTCTGGAACTTGCTGGTGATGACCTTCTGCGCGGCGCACTCGTCCTCGTGCTGCGCCAGGAAGTCCTGATAGGCCACGTCCTCGTCGTTCATCTCCGCTTCCAGCGCCGCCAGCTCGTCCCGGCGCGCCTCCAGCACCTCTTCGGCGCGGTAGACGCGTTCCATGGAGCGGGGGCAGTTCGGCTTGCCCGGGAGGACGTCCCGGGCCAGGTCGCCGAGCTGGAAGATGAGATCGTTGTAGCTCTCCTTCGCCATGGGCGGATTCATACGCCCAAGTCGCCCGGACTGTCACCGGCCGAGCGCATCCCTCGCGCTCGGGGCCGGCCGCCCCGTCAGGAGTCCGCGGGAGCCGCGACGGCCTGGGCTTCGCCGCGCCGCACCGCCGCCAGGGCCCCTTCCGCCAGGGCGAGCAGCTCCCGGGCGCGGTCCTGTTCCTCGGTCCGGTTCAGCTCGCACACCCACGCGGAGGACAGGTCCGCGTGCTGCCGGGCCATCTCCGCGGTGGTTTCGTAGCGAGCCGCCGACGCCCGGGCGAAGGCTCCCTCGCGCCGCAGTTCGAGCACGGTGTCGGGATCCAGATCGATCTCCTCTGGAGGCACCGGCAGCGGCCCGCGTCCCAGCGCCGCCAGCCGGGCCAGCAGCCGTGACGCGTGGGCGCGGCAGAAGGCGGCCAGCACCATCAGGCGCGCCCGGACCCGCGCGTCGTTCATGCGCTCCGCCAGTCCCGTCATACGACGGGCCGACACCACTTCTGCCTCCCACGCGGCGGCCAATGCGGCTGCCAGCCGGGTATGCCTCGCTCCCATCAGCGTCCCTCCCCCACCCTCGTGAGACGCAAGCTAGGAACGCTATTGGTGCAATTCAACCGACCGCGCGAGCAACCATCCAATAAAGCCCCACTCCCGCGAGGCAGATGGATGACAGGCGCACAACCTTCGAGTGCAGAAGGGGCCTGCGCTGAACGATTCGCAGCACGGGGACCAGGAAGGCCACCACCACCGCCTGCCCCAACTCCACGCCCAGGTTGAAGCCCGCGAGCGCGGCCGCCGCGGAGGCCCCCGACCCGTAGCCGCCCAGCACGCTGGCGAAGCCCAGCCCGTGCACCAGCCCGAACAGGAAGGTGAGCCCCGCGCGGTGCCCGTGCCGGCGGAGGAACAGGTTCTCCAGCGCCATGTAGAGGATGGACGCGGCGATCGCGGCCTCGGCCCACCGCGTGCCCCGCTCGCTCAGCGTCCACCACCCCAGGGCGGTGAGCGCCAGCGTCAGCGAGTGCGCCAGCGTGAAGGACGTCACCAACAGGAGGATCCGCCGGAACGTGCCGCCCACCAGCAGCACCGCCAGCAGGAAGAGCAGATGATCCGCGCCCGCCAGGATGTGGCGGATGCCCTCGCCCACCCAGCCGGTAAAGCCGTCCACTGCTTCAGGCGCGACCTGCACCTCATGGGCGTGGGCGGCGGCCGGTCCCAGCCCCAGCGCCAGGAGGATCAGCGCCAGCACCACCACCCGGGCCGGGGAAGACGGCTTCATCGCGCGAGGGAGCCTGCCCTCCGCGCGCCCTCCCCGTCCACTACTCGCGCACGAACTCCAGCTGCACCTGCTGGCGGCCGGAGAGCCCGCCGTGGTGCGCGCCGCAGCGCGGGCAGACCATGGGCTGATCCCACTCCCACGCGGCCTGCACCTCCTCGCCGCAGCAGACCATGGGCAGCGTGCGCAACAGCTCCTCGTCCGGAGGCAGCGGCCGGGGCAGCGGCTCCGGCGCCACCGACACGAAGGTGGGCCTCGGGTTCTGCGACAGCGTGCGGTGCACGTACGCCAGCTGCTCGTACCGCACGTGGTTCGCCCACGCGCGCGCCATGTGCTCCACGTGCGCGGACTGCTCCGGCGTGAGCCACGCGTCCGGCAGCGCGCGGTGGCCACAGTACAGGCAGTGCCACGCGGGCAGCTCCTCCGCCGTGTACGCCTCGTGGAGGTTCTCGAAGGGGAAGTAGCCCGCCAGGAGCCGCTGCAGCATCCCCGCGTCGTGGCGGCTGGGCCGCGTCTTGAAGGCGCGCTGGCAGCGGGGACACTCGCGCCGCACGAAGCCCGCCTTGTCCCGCGGCAGCTCCAGCCACGCCATGTCCAGCTCCGGCAGGTTCACGCCAGCCCCCGCCGGCGGCCCATCGACATGACGGCCAGCACGAACGCGATGAGCGAGAACACCAGGAGCAGGTGCACCCACTGCCCCTCCGTCGAACCGGTGATCAGCCCCATCACCCACAACACCAGCAAGATGATGCCCATGGTCCAGTACACGCCACGCCTCCCGCCACACAGGGCCCCGAACTTCAGACCGGGCCCAAGCTAGGAACGGGGGCGCACCGCGGCAACAGGTGGAGCTTTCTGCAGGGTCAGGTTGGGAAACAAACTTCCCAGGCCGGGCATTTTTTCAGCACGCCGTGGACCCCGCGGGCCCCGTTTCAACCCCTCTCTTAAGGATCCGTGAGGCACCCGCCGCACGCCACGTACGCTGGCACGTTGCCTGCTTAGCCGCTGGGTGTGGGCGAGTCAGCGGGCGCGGGCTGTTGGGGCGCCAGGGG